>JBAXLX010000238.1:0-5570 GCA_037134595.1 Pseudomonadota bacterium | reverse complement strand
AACCCGCAAAGCACCTTGGCCAAAGGGTGGCCGTACTACATCACCCCCGCCGAGCAAACGCCCGAGGTGCAAGCCCAGCTCGATGCCCTTATCCAGACCCGCGTGCGTGAAGATGGCGACACCCTCAACCCCGAATCCATTACCGTGCTGGACCCGGCCTGTGGCAGCGGCCACATTTTGGTGGTGGCCTATGACGTGCTCAAGGCCATCTACTTGGAGCGCGGCTACCAACCCAGAGCCATCCCGCGTTTGATACTGGAAAAGAACCTGTTCGGTTTGGACATTGACGACCGCGCAGCCCAGATGGCTGGCTTTGCCCTGCTGATGAAAGCCCGTGCTGACGACCGCCGCCTGTTCACCGCCACGGATGAGGCTGGCAACCTGCAGCCGCCCAAGCTCAATGTGCTGAGCCTGCAGACAAGCAATGGCTTGAGCGTGGACGAACTCGCCACCCACCTGGCCCCGTTCAAGGTGCAGCGCGCCGCCATCACCGGGCTGGTGGACACCTTTGAGCACGCCAAAACCTTTGGCTCGCTGATTCAGATTCCCGATGTGCTCAAGACGCATTTGGCCGTGTTGCCGGAGGTGCTGGCATTGGTCAAGCAGAGTGGGGAGTTGTATGCCAGTGCGGCTGCGGATGATTTGCTGCCGCTGTTGCAGCAAGCGCAAGTGCTGGCGATGCAGTTTGATGCGGTGGTGGCGAATCCGCCCTATATGGGCGGCAAGGGGATGATGCCCGGACTGAAGGACTTTGCTAAACAAAATTACCCTGATAGTCGATCCGATCTTTTTGCGATGTTTTTAGATCACGGATTTGCGTTGTCCAAGCCAACCGGCTTCAACAGCATGGTAACTATGCACAGTTGGATGTTCTTGTCCTCATACGAGGAACTGAGACTCCGATTGATAAGACAGCACACGATTCATTCCCTCGCCCATCTGGGACCTCGCGCTTTCTCCGAAATCGCCGGTGAGATCGTTCAGACGGTTGCATTTTCAGTCGCGCGCGCGGAACTTGTCGGATTTAAACCAGTATTTCAGCGACTAGTGGAAGGGGACGAAAGTCAGAAAAACGAAGCGCTTTTGGCTCGACAGAATGTATTTTCTTCTAACTCTCAAAGGGAATTTGAGAAGATTCCTGCTGCACCACTTGCCTATTGGTTAGGAAAAGCCAGCATAGGTGCATTTGAGAACCTGAGTTCAATTGGTGCTATCGAAAAGCCGAGACAGGGCATGTCCACTAATGATAATTCGCGTTTTGTACGTCGCTGGCATGAGGTTAACTGGAACAAAGTCGGTCTTGGCTATGCAAGTGGTTTTGCCATGAAGGAAAGTGGAAAGAAATGGTTTCCATATAACAAAGGCGGTGAATTTAGAAAGTGGTTTGGGAATGCTGATTTACTTGTCAATTGGGAAGATGATGGCGCGGAAATTAAGAACTGGTTGGTGAATAACCCAAGCGATCCAAGAACTACTCATTGGTCTCGACGAATAATCAACATTGATTACTATGGAAAATCCGGTTTAACTTGGACTTTTGTCAGCTCCAATGCATTTGGAATTCGGTACACAGACGAGGGGTTCCTATTTGATGTGGGTGGGTCTTCCCTTTTTCCTGGTGAAAAAACTTTGCCGGTATTGAGTCTTCTGTGTACAAAAGTTGCATGGCATTTTTTAAAGGCATTGAATCCGACAGTGAATATGCAAACGGGGAACATTGCCGATGTCCCCTGGGACATGAACCTTTCAGCTGCCAAGATGGAAGATGCATCACGCACTGCCAAATCCGCAATAGATTTGGCCCGTGCAGATTGGAATAGTTTTGAAACTTCTTGGAACTTTATCGGGTTCCCCCAAGTCAAGCTCGACGCCAAAGGCGCATCGACAGCAGATTCGTGGGATCGCTGGCGTTCGCATGTTGAGCAAATGCATAAGGAGATGCAAACACTCGAAGTGGAAAATAATCGACTTTTCATCAACGCCTACGGTCTCCAAGACGAACTAACCCCCGAAGTCCCCGAATCCCAAATCACCCTGGCCCGCGCCGACCGCGAAAAAGACTGCCAGCGCCTGATCTCCTACGCCATCGGCTGCATGATGGGCCGCTACAGCCTCGACGAGCCCGGCCTGATCTACGCCCACGCGGGCAACGTCGGCTTCGAGCCTGGCCGCTACGCCACCTTCCCCGCAGATGCGGATGGCATTGTCCCCATCACCGACGAAATCTGGTTTGCCGATGATGCCTGCAGCCGCATTCGTGAATTTCTGCGGGCCGTCTGGGGGCTGAACACCCTGGAAGAAAACATGGCCTGGCTGGCCGAGAGCCTGGGCTCCAAAGCGTCTGAGACCCCGGACGAAACCATCCGCCGCTACATCGCCGACAAGTTCTTCAGAGACCACCTGCAAACCTACAAAAAGCGCCCCATCTACTGGCTCTTCAGCAGCGGCAAACAAGGCGCCTTCCAGGCCCTGGTCTATCTGCACCGCTACCACGAGGGCACACTCGCCCGCCTGCGCGCCGAATACGTCGTGCCCCTTACCGGAAAAATCCAGAGCCGTATCGAGATGCTGCAAAAAGACGCCGCAGCCGCCAGCAGCACCGCCGCCCGCAACAAGCTGGCCAAGGAAGTCGAGAAGCTCAAGAAGAAGCACGTTGAGCTACTGGCCTACGACGAACAACTCCGCCACTACGCCGACATGCGCATTACCCTGAATTTGGATGATGGCGTGAAGGTTAACTATGGAAAATTTGGAGATTTATTGGCGGAGGTGAAGGCAGTTACTGGTGGAGCGGGCGAAGACTAATGTTTTCTCTTTACACCCGTTTCAGATCGCACGGTACTTTGTCAGACCCTGATGAGGTGCCAGACCCTCTTTTCGCATTGCCAGCCACCATCAACTGGATGAGAGCCCTCGCCATTCTTGTGGAAGAACGTGGGTTGACCTATGGAACTGCATCCACGTTCTATTCTGTGGTTCAGAAGCGGGTCGGGTCAGTCAAGGAAGAGAACACTATCTTTGAGCAACTGCTCTTTGCAGTGCATCAGTTGTCAGCATTAGAAGCGCTTCGGTCATCAACATGGAACGCGGATGTCGCCCGAGTGGGAATTTTGGGCTGGTATTACGGCATTTACTCGGCCGCCAGTGCCATGATTGCTGCTCAGGATGGCACCATTCAGGATGATCACACCGGCACGGCCACGACATGGGATCGACAGTTCGTCGCGAACAACAAAGTGATGGAGCCGTTTTGCTATCGGCTATCAACTTTAGTGAAGAAGGAGTTTGATGTCGAAGTGGCAGCACTTAGAGCCGGGAATATGTTTCGATTGAATAAAAAGGCTACCGATGCGACACAGGCATTTGGAGCATGTTGCTCCTATTTGTCTGGCAGTGCTGATTGGTGGAAATGGAAGTCTGAGCAAAACCTTAAGTCGTCTCGTGACTTTAAGAGCCTGAATGTTTCGGATTTCAAGACAAAGGCCGCTCGAAATCTTCGTGATGCAAGGCTCTCTGGAAAATCGACTGCGTTTTTGCATCAGGCCATTCGATACCGCGGCAAGGCCAATTACAGGGAGGCGCTTTTCCTCGGATATGGCAAAGCCACCGGGTTACTTCTGGATGGCTATACCGACGATTTAGCGATTGTGCTGAAGGGATTTGTCGCGATGGCTGGCGCGTTCGTCTCAAAACGAATTGGGCAAAGATTGTGGGATGAATTTTTGGATGATTTAGAGAGCAATCGGTCTTTTGCCTTGAGTCCGAAGAGTGTATGGACATGAGAAGTAACGAGCGCGAGATGTCACAAGTTATCGAAAAACAGAATCTGGCTAACGCGGGCCGAACCTTTTCAGCGACGCTCAGATTATGAGTAATCAAAGAATAACCGACAGTCTGGCAGCCTTATTCACCACCCACCCGGTCGTGTTTTGGCACGATGTTGAAGGCGAATTCTCCGGCGTTGTTGATGGAATGGCCATAGCTGGCGTCCAGCCAATCCGAATCGATGAGCAATCCACCCTGAGGATCAAACTACAAATTGAAGGTGCGCCCGATCAGCGGTGGCTCTTGTATAGCAATCAACCAGAGCCTGAACCATCGAAAGACTGGCTTTTGGATGTACGTCTGCGGTCAAAAGTCTTTCGGGCGGACTCCACATCTATCTTGCTGGAAGACTTGGGCCTCACAACCATGTCTTTGCGCGCCCATCTAAAAGAGCGGTCCAAGTTCTTACGAGCCAAAGATCGGGTAGACAGACTCAGACGACTTGTTTTGCCGGGAGATTCCGCTGATGACCTAGACCGTAAAATGCTGGCGGTCATTACCCGGGCTGATTTGCCGGAGTTGTTTGCCATCTTGCAGCGAATTTATGGCGCTTGTGTTGTCGACGGAGTAGGAGAGATATCGGCGCAACCCAAGGCGTGGCAGGACATCTGCAGCAATGATCTAGAACCCGTTTTTTGGACGCTGGTGCAACAGCAGCTGGGATACACAGACCCCAATCCAAATGTGCGCGATCTGTTAGTGCGCATCTTGGTGACCGACTTCTGCAGGAACCTTTTGGGGGATGCCCCGCGGCAACTCGCACACTTCATCTTGCCCGAGCGCGCCCTTGCGGCAAATGCCTCGGTATTCGTTTCGCGCTGGCGTTCGGATATCGCGCAGTTTAGCAGTTATAACGCTTTAGCTCAGGCCGTTGCGCACGAGCTTGATCTGCTCCCCTTGCTTGGCAGCCTATCAGCCGAGGAGTTGAGCGAGTGCATGACTTTCGAAGAGGTTGAACTACGCATCGTTCAGGATCTGAAGAAACGAATTATCGATGGCGGAGGCGCTAATATGGACGTGGTGCGCGGACACATCGCTCGTCGACGAGACGGCCATTGGGCTAATCCTCTTCTTGCAAGCGCCAATGACCGAACAAAAGCGCTGGCTGCATGCTACGACGCACTTACGGCGGCAACAGACTTCTTTTCACTAAAAGCCATCCATGCTGGTGGATTCAGCTTTGCCGATGCATCAGTAGGATTCTCACGCTACCGTGATGAACTCTTTCAGTTTGATCAGTTCTATAGGCACTTTCACACGGCGGCTGATGCAGTGGAGCCAACGGGCTGGGCGGTATTGCACGAGTTGCGTGCGACGGTAGAAAGCGTTTACTCAGGTTGGTTCATACCTCAGTTGAGTAGTGCTTGGTCCAAGATCATGGAAGGACCTGAGGGATTGCTTTCGAGCTGGTCGTTGCCAGGTGTCACACCACAACAGCACTTCTTCAAACAAAAGGTAGAGCCACTGTTTGAGGGCAGCGTAAAACGTGTTTTTGTAGTGATCTCGGATGCGCTTCGCTTTGAGGTTGCCCACGAACTCGTTCAACAAACCAACACCAAGAGTAGGTTCAAGGCTTCCCTAGACGGAATGCTGGGCGTGTTGCCCAGCTACACAACCTTAGGCATGGCCGCGCTACTTCCCCAAAAAACGTTGGCTTACAAGGTGGGCAACGCCGTTGAGGTACAGGTAGATGGCCAAACTGTCGCAACCTTGGATCAGCGCAATGACCACCTGAAAGGCTTTGG
>JBAXLX010000237.1:0-5621 GCA_037134595.1 Pseudomonadota bacterium | reverse complement strand
GCCTCCTATGCCGCTTGGGCGCAACGGCGGAGGGTGTCATGGGTTTCAAAATGGGTATCGTGGGTTTGCCGAATGTGGGGAAATCGACGCTTTTCAATGCCTTGACCAGAACGGCTGCTGCGCAAGCCGCCAATTTCCCGTTCTGTACGATTGAACCCAACGTGGGCGAAGTCGCCGTGCCCGATGCGCGGTTGGACAAATTGGCGGAAATTGCGGGCTCCAAGCAAATTATTCCCACCCGCATGACCTTTGTGGATATCGCAGGGCTGGTGCGCGGCGCATCCAAGGGCGAGGGCTTGGGCAACCAGTTTTTGGCCAATATCCGCGAATGCGATGCCATCGCCCATGTGCTGCGCTGCTTTGAAGACGGCGATATCACCCATGTCGAAGGCCGCATCGACCCCGTGGCCGATGCCGAGACGATTGAAACCGAACTGATGCTGTCCGATCTGGACTCGATCGAACGCCGCCGTGCCGGTTTGGCGCGCAAGATCAAGGGCGGCGATAAAGAATTGGTCGATCAGGACCGTTTGCTGGCCATGGCGCAGGTGGCGCTGGAAGCGGGCCAACCGGCGCGCACGGTGCAGGTGGGCGAAGACGATCTGCGCGCTTGGCGGTTGTTGCAACTGCTCACCTCAAAGCCCGTTCTTTACGTCTGCAACGTGGAAGAGGCCTGTGCCGCCAAGGGCAACAGCCAATCGGTGCGGGTGGCAGAGATGGCCAAGGCGCAGGGCGCGGCTTCGGTCGTGATCTCGGCCCGGATCGAGGAAGAGATCAGCCAATTGGCCGCCGACGAGGCCGCGATGTTTTTGGAAGAAATGGGCTTGGCCGAGGCGGGCTTGGACCGCTTGATCCGCGCAGGGTATGAACTGTTGGGCCTGCAGACCTATTTCACCGTGGGCCCGAAAGAGGCGCGGGCTTGGACGATTCTCAAGGGCACGCTGGCCCCGCAAGCGGCGGGCGTGATCCACGGCGACTTCGAGAAGGGGTTTATCCGGTCGGAAACCATTGCCTATGCCGATTATGTCGCAGGCAATGGTGAGGCGGGGGCCAAAGAGGCGGGCAAGTTCCGTGTCGAGGGTAAGACCTATGAGGTCAAAGACGGGGACGTGTTGCACTTTTTGTTCAACGCTTAAGGCCTGCGGCCGCCCAAGGCCGGGGGGCGCTGCCCCCCTGGACCCCCCCGGGATATTTGCGCAAGTATGAAAGGGCGGGGTCGGTTTGGCTTAGCGGGCGGCTTTTTCGGCGATGCCGGAAGTGCCTGCGCGTGTGTCGAGTTCTGCGAGCACTTGGGCCAGCGTTACATCGCGGGCGGCGAGCATGACGAGGAGGTGGTAGAGGACATCTGCGGCCTCAGAGGTCAGTTTGGCTTTGTCGCCTTTGACGGCTTCGATGATCGCCTCGACCGCTTCTTCGCCGAATTTTTCGGCGCATTTTTCGGGGCCTTTGGCCAGAAGCTTGGCTGTCCATGAACTGTCAGGGTCGGCGGTTTTGCGCGCTTCGATCGTGGCTGCAAGGCGGGTCAGGGCGTTGGTCATGACAGCCTCATGGGGATGCCAGCCGCCTGCATATGGGCCTTGGCTTGGGCGATGGTGTAGGTGCCGAAATGGAAGATCGAGGCGGCAAGGACGGCAGAGGCGCCGCCTTGGGTGACGCCTTCGACCAGATGGTCCAGCGTGCCTACGCCGCCTGAGGCGATGACGGGCACGCCCACGGCATCGGCGATGGCACGGGTCAGGGGTAGGTTGTAGCCGCCCTTGGTGCCGTCACGGTCCATCGAGGTGAGCAGGATCTCGCCTGCGCCTTTGGCGGCCATGGTGCGGGCAAATTCGACCGCGTCAATTCCGGTGGCGTTGCGCCCGCCGTGGGTGAAAATCTCCCACCGGCCGGGGGCGACGGTTTTGGCATCAATCGCCACGACAATGCACTGCGCGCCGAACCGGTCGGCGGCTTCGGCCACGACATCGGGGTTGGCCACGGCGGCGGAGTTGAAGCTGACCTTGTCTGCCCCTGCCAGAAGCAAAGCGCGCACGTCGTGGTGGCTGCGCACGCCGCCCCCTACGGTCAGCGGCATAAAGCACTGTTCGGCGGTGCGGGTGACCAGATCAAACATCGTGCCACGGTTTTCGTGGGTGGCGTGGATGTCCAAAAAGCACAGCTCATCCGCGCCTGCGGCATCATAGGCGCGCGCCGCTTCGACCGGATCGCCCGCGTCGATGAGGTTGGTGAAGTTCACACCTTTGACCACGCGGCCATCGGCAACATCAAGGCAGGGGATGAGGCGGGTTTTGAGCATGACGGCCTTATAGTCAAAACGCCTGCAAGGGCAAAGCCCTTACGCCTGTTTCAGCGCATGCAGGGCGGCGGCGAGATCAATCGCCCCATCGTAGAGGGCGCGGCCCGAAATCGCACCCGCAATGGTGCCGGTATCGCGCAGCGCCAACAGGTCGGCCATGCTGCTGACCCCGCCCGAGGCGATGACGGGAATTGACACGGCGCGCGACAAAGCCTCGGTCGCGGCGATATTGGGGCCTTGCATCGCGCCGTCGCGGTCGATGTCGGTATAGATAAGCGCCGCCACGCCGGAATCTTCAAAGCGGCGGGCGAGGTCGCTGACTTGCACGGTGGTTTCCGTCGCCCAGCCCTTGGTCGCCACAAAGCCCTTGCGCGCATCAATGCCCACGGCCACTTGCCCCGGAAAGGCGCGGGCGGCTTGGGTGACAAGGTCGGGGTTTTCGACGGCCACGGTGCCCAAGATGACGCGGGCAAGGCCCTTGGACAGCCACATCTCGATCGTCGCCATGTCGCGAATACCGCCGCCAAGCTGGCAGGGCACTTTGACGGCGGCCAAAATCGCCTCGACCGCCGCGGCATTGACGGGGGTGCCGGCAAAAGCGCCGTTCAGGTCGACAAGGTGCAGCCAGTCACAGCCCGCGGCCACGAATTTCGCAGCTTGGGCGGCGGGGTCGTCGCCAAAGACGGTGGCAGCCTCCATCGCGCCGCGCAATAGGCGCACGCATTGGCCGTCTTTAAGGTCGATGGCGGGATACAGGATCATGAACGCTCTCCAAAACTGCGCGGGGTTTAGGCGCAAGCGCGGCGCGCGGCAAGAGCGGGCGGGCGGCAAGAGCGGGCGGCTGCGCGGTTGAAACGGTGGACACAAAGCCCTTGGTTTGGGATAAGGCCGCCAACACAGGAGTTACCCATGAATAAACTGATTCTCACGGCATTGGCGATGGTTTGGGCGGGGGCGGCTTTGGCCGATCCGGTTGAGGGCATGTGGAAAACCTCGCCCAACGACAAGGGCGGCTATGCCTATGTGCAAATCGCGCCCTGCGGCGATAAAATGTGCGGTACCGTGGTGAAAGCCTTTGACAGCGCCGGGGCCGAGCAAGCGGGCGGCGATGTGGGCAAGGCCATTATTACTGGCATGATAGCAGCGGGTGCGGGCAGCTTTAGCGATGGTCAGTTGACGGCACCGGGCGGTGGCAAGACCTATCCGGCCTCGATGTCGGTGGACGGCGATACGCTGAAGGTCAAGGTCTGCCCGTCTTTGTGCAAAACGCTGGGCTGGTCCAAAGTCGCGGGCTAAATTCGGCCGCAGCCGCGCTTTACGGCTTCCACGACAAGAAGTTGGCGATCAGGCGCAGCCCGGTCGCCTGACTTTTTTCGGGGTGAAATTGGGTGCCCACCATCGTATCGCGCCCGATGATCGCCGTGACATCGCCAGAATAATCGACATGGGCCAGACGCTGGGCGGGGTCGGTGACTTTGAAATGGTAGGAATGCACGAAATAGGCGTGGTCGCCGGTTTTTAGCCCGCACAGAACCGGATGGGCGTGGTCGATCACCAGATCGTTCCAGCCCATATGCGGCACTTTAAGGTGGGCATCTTGCGGGGCAATCTTGACCACCTCGCCCGCAATCCAGCCAAAGCCTTGGGTGTCTTCATATTCGCGCCCCCACGTGGCCATCATCTGCATGCCCACACAGATGCCCAAGAACGGGCGGGCCTTGATCGTGACCGCCTCTGCAATCGCCTCAAACAGCCCGCCGTAGGTGCCCAAAGCCCGCCTGCAGGACGGGAAAGCCCCATCGCCGGGCAGAACAATGCGGTCAGCGCGCGCGACATCTTCGGGGCGCGATGACACCAGCACCGTCCCCGCACCCGTTTCAGCCGCCATGCGCTGAAAGGCCTTTTCGGCCGAATGCAGATTGCCGCTGTCGTAATCGACCAGAACCGTCAGGCTCATAACGCGCCTTTGGTCGAAGGCAGGGCGTCATTGCGCGGGTCTTTTTCCACCGCCATGCGCAGGGATTTGGCGACGGCTTTAAAGGCCGCCTCGGCGATGTGGTGGCTGTTGAAACCGTGCTTTTTGTCGATATGCAGGGTGATGCCGCCATGGGTGGACAGGGCTTGGAAGAACTCCCGCACCAGTTCGGTGTCAAAACTGCCGATCTTTTGGGTGGGGAAATCAAGGTTGCAGATCAGGTAGGGCCGTGCAGACAGGTCCAGTGCGCAGGCGATTTGCGCGTCGTCCATGGCAAGGGCGAAATGGCCATAGCGCCGGATGCCCTTTTTGTCGCCCAAGGCTTTGGCCAACGCTTGGCCCATCGCAATGCCCACGTCTTCGACCGTGTGGTGATCGTCGATATGCAGATCGCCCTTGGCAGAGATGGTCATATCCATCAGCGCATGCTTGGCCAGTTGGTCCAGCATATGGTCGAAAAAGCCGATACCGGTGGAGATTTTTGCCGTACCGCTGCCATCCAGCGACAGCGAGACGGAAATCGCCGTTTCAGATGTGGTGCGGGTGATTTGGGCGTCACGCATCGGGGCCTCCTGATATTTGACGCCTTATAGGGCGATTGGTGTTTGGATTGAAGGGGCGCTTTGGCGGCGCGTTCAAGCCCCGGTTCGGGTGGCCTTTTCGACCGCCGCCACGATCTCTTGCACCACATCGGCCAGAAGGTCGGCGTCTTCGCATTCGGCCATGACACGGATCAGCGGTTCGGTGCCCGATTTGCGGATCAAGATGCGGCCCTTGCCTGCGATGCGCTGTTCGTTGGCCGATATCGTGGCTTGAACGGCGGCGGCGTCCAGCGGCTTTGATCCGGCGGGGTAGCGGATGTTTTGCAGCAGTTGCGGGACGGTTTGGAATTGGTCGACAAGGCGGCTGGCCGCTTGGCCCGTGCGCGCCATTTCGGCCAGAAATTGCAGGCCCGCGATCAGGCCATCGCCGGTGGTGGCATAGTCGGTCATCACGATATGGCCCGATTGCTCGCCGCCAAGGTTCCACCCGCCGCGCCGCATCGCTTCGACCACATAGCGGTCGCCCACGGCGGTGCGTTCCAGCCGCAACCCGCGCCCTGTCAGAAACCGCTCAAGGCCAAGGTTCGACATCACCGTTGCGACCAAAGTGCCGCCTTTCAGCCGCCCCTCCTCCGCCCAACGACTGGCCAGCAGCGCCATGATCTGGTCGCCGTCCGCCACACGGCCGGTTTCGTCCAAGATCATCACGCGGTCCGCGTCGCCGTCCAGACTGATGCCCAGATGCGCGCCGTGGGCAACCACGGCCTCGGCTGCGGCTTTGGTGTGGGTAGAGCCGACCTGATCGTTG
>JBAXLX010000236.1:0-5625 GCA_037134595.1 Pseudomonadota bacterium | reverse complement strand
CCTGCGACGGAGCTTCGAGGTCATACCCGTCCCACCCACTGCCCGGAAAGCCCAAGGTACCGCCCAACAGGCCCTTATCCGCCCGCCTTTCCAGCAAAATCGCCCCGTCTGCGCGGCGGCCCAGCCAGACTTGGCCTGTGCGGGTGGGTTTGGCGGGTTTGGCCAGTTTGCGCGGCAGGTCAGCCGCGATGCCCTGCGCGCGGGCTTGGCATCCGGTCACCCACGGGCAAATCCCGCAGGCGGGTTGGCGCGGGGTGCAGATCGTGGCGCCAAGGTCCATCACGGCTTGGGCGTAATCTCCGGCCCGCGTCTGGGGGGTGAGCAAGGCTGCGGCCTTGACCAGTTCGGGCTTAGCCAAAGGCAGCGGGGTTTGGATGGCAAAGACCCGCGCCATGACGCGTTCGACATTGCCGTCAACGACCACTTCGGGCACATCAAAAGCGATCGAGGCTACGGCTGCGGCCGTATAAGGGCCAACGCCGGGCAAGGCACGCAATGCGTGCAAATCAGCCGGAAAGACCCCGCCATGCCGCGCCACAACGGCGCGCGCACAGGCCAAAAGGTTGCGGGCACGGGCGTAATATCCAAGCCCCGCCCATTCGGCCATCACCGCGCCGTCCTGCGCTGCGGCCAGTGCGTGAACAGTGGGCCACAGGGCGGTGAATCGGGCGAAATAGGCTTTGACGGCGGCGACGGTGGTTTGTTGCAACATCACCTCGGACAGCCAGATGCGGTAGGGGTCAGCCCCCTGCCCCGCCCTGCGCGCCTCTGGCCGGATGCGCCATGGCAGATCGCGGCCATGCGTATCGTACCAATCCAGCAGGCTTTGGGCCGAAGGTGTCACGTCACGCAATGTTTATCCCCTTTGAGGACGCAATGTGCTGGCAGGTTCCCCCCTGCCCCGCGTAGATTAACCCAAAACCACGTCAGGACCAGATGGCCCGCAAACCCGCCACCCCAGATGCGCCCCCCTCCCGCCGAATGCGCGGGTTTGAACCCGCAGCGCATCTTCTGACCCAGCGCATCCGCACCGCCGGAGAGGCGCGCGGCTTTGCCGTCTCGCGCCTGCTGACGGGCTGGGACGCGGTTGCCGGCGACATGGCCGCCCTGACCCGCCCCGTCAAGGTGCATTACGGGCGCGAAGGGCTGGGGGCAACGCTGACCTTGCTTGTCACCTCGGCCCACGCGCCGATGGTGCAGATGCAACTGCCCCGCTTGATCGAGCGGGTCAACGCCGCTTATGGCTATGCCGCCATCACCCGCATCACCCTGACCCAAACCGCCGCGACCGGCTTTGCCGAAGGGCAGACCCCGTTTTCCGGACCGCCCAAGGTGCCAGCACCCGATCCGCGGCTAAGCGCCATCGCGCATGACCTTGCCAAGCCCATTCAAGACCAAACCCTGCGTCAGGCCCTTGAACATCTGGGCCAAAATATCTTAACTCGGCGCAACATCACAAAAGGCTAAATCCCATGACCCTGACCCGCCGCAGCCTGCTGACCCTAACCTCTGGCCTTGCCGCTTTGACGGTTGCGGGCGGATGGGCGAATGCCGCCACGACCTCTCCTGATCCGGCGGCCCCTGCCGATACGATCAAGGACTTTGCCTTGGGCAGCCCCGATGCCAAGGTCAAGATCGTCGAATACCTGTCCTTCACCTGCCCGCATTGCGAGCATTTCCATGCCGAGGTCTTTCCCAAGCTCAAGGCCGATTATATCGACACCGGCAAGGTGCTGATCGAATATCACGAGGTCTACTTTGACCGGATGGGCCTTTTGGGCGCGATGCTGGCGCGCTGCGGCGGCGAGATGCGCTATTTCGGCCTGACCGATATGCTGTACGACAAGCAGCGCGATTGGGCTGCCGCCGAAAGCATTGACGCTGCCGTGGTCGAGCTGAAGAAATTCGCCCGCGCCGCGGGCATGGCCGATGCCGACGTTGATGTCTGCCTGCACGACCAGAAGATGGCCGAGGCGCTGGTGGCCCATTATCAGGCCAACATCGCCAAGGATTATCCCGGCGACACGTTCAAAGGCACGCCGTCCTTTATCATCAACGGGGCGCAATATGCCAACATGCCCTATGACGAGATGAAAAAGATCATCGACGCCGAGCTTGCCAAGTAAATGTCCCCTTTAGACGGCGTAAAGGTGGTCGAACTGGCGCGGATTCTGGCTGGCCCTTGGGCTGGCCAAACCTTGTCCGATCTGGGGGCCGAGGTGATCAAGGTCGAGGCCCCCGAAGGCGACGACACCCGCCGCTGGGGCCCGCCCTTTATCACCCAAGGCGATGACACCTCTGCCGCCTATTTCTATGCCACCAATCGTGGCAAGACGTCGATCACTTGCGACTTTCGCACGGCCGAAGGGCAGCAAAAGGTCCGCGATCTGGTCGCGGATGCCGATGTGCTGATTGAAAATTTCAAAGTGGGCGGGCTGGAAAAATACGGGCTAGATTACGAAAGCCTGCGCAAGATCAACCCGCGGCTGATCTATTGCTCGATCACGGGGTTCGGGCAAACCGGCCCCTATGCCCACCGCGCGGGCTATGATTTCATTATTCAGGGCATGTCGGGCCTGATGTCGGTCACCGGTGAGCCGGACGGGCAGCCGCAAAAGGTGGGCGTGGCGGTGACCGACATTTTCACCGGCGTTTATTCGGCCACAGCGATCTTGGCGGCCTTGGTGCAGCGCGGGCGCACGGGGGTGGGCCAGCATATCGACATGGCGCTGCTGGATGTGGCGACCTCGATCATGGCCAATCAGGCGTTGAATTACCTGACCACGGGCACGCCGCCGGGGATGATGGGCAACGCCCATCCCAACCTTGCGCCCTATGCGGTGTTTGACTGTGCCGATGGCTGGATCATCCTTGCCACGGGAAATGACGCGCAATATCGCAGGCTTTGCACCCTGCTTGGCCTACCCGACATGGCAGAGGCCCCAGAATTCGCCACCAACGCGGTGCGCATCGCCAACCGCGCCGAGATGACCCGCCGCCTGACCGAAGCCACGCGGCGTTTTGAAAAGCTGGCCCTTTTGGCCGCCTGCGAAGCAAACGGCGTTCCCGCCGGCCCGATCAACGACCTTAGGTCGGTCTTTGACGACCCCCAAGTGATCGCGCGCGGATTGCAGATCGCGCCCGACGGCATCCCGGGCCTGCGCAGCCCTATGACCTTTTCAGGCGCCGACCTGTCACTGGGCCGCACAGCCCCCCGATTGGGCCAAGACGACGCGGGCTGAAGCCGGGGCGCATGTGCGTCGATGGCAGTAGATAGGGGGCCGCGGATCGGGGGCCGCGGTGCGGATCGCGGTGTTGAGTAAGGTCGGCGGGGTGGCGCCGGGGCTGCACGACGAGGATTTCGTCTTCCTGTTCGGCTAAGGGCGGGGCACTTTTGACACCCGCAGACGGGAGGGCGGGTCGTCAGGCGGCGTTTTTATCCTTAAGGGTAAACTTATCTCCCCCTTTATACACTTTAGGGTTGCCTGACCGCGATTTGCCGATTACCTTCGAACCGAATTTTAACCGCATTTTCCGACTCCGGAGCCACTATGAAAACCCTGCATTTTCCCCTGAACCCACTGGCGACGCTCGACTTTGTCGAAATCGTGGGGCCTTTGACCCCTTTGGCCAAGACAGCCTACCAGATCACCCTGACTGCCAGCGGCACGCCGGGCAATGACACGTTGAACGGCAGCGATAAAGAGCGCGATACGTTGTTTGGCGGTGACGGCAACGACGTTATCAACGGGGGGGATTATGCGGACTCGCTTGATGGCGGCAACGGGGATGACGAGATTTATGGGGGGGGCGGGGAGTTTTACGTTTCGCAAAGATTGTTCGGAGGTGCCGGTCACGACACGCTTTACGGCGGCTATCACAGTGAAATTTACGGTGGCGGCGACACTGACACGCTTTATGGCAGCTATGTCGAGGACACCTTGTTTGGCGATGATGGCAACGACGTTTTAGCCGGCAATGACGGTGAGGATTCGTTAGACGGGGGCAATGGCGACGATCTGCTGTATGGCGGCGACATTAACGGCGAAGAATATCCTAATCCTGCGGAAGACACGCTTTACGGTGGCCTCGGCATCGATACGCTTTATGGGTGTTACGGCAGCGACAATTTGTTCGGCGGGGCGGACGGTGATGTGCTTTATGCAGGCTATGGGTACGATTTCTTAAGTGGCGATGACGGCAATGACACGCTTTACGCGGGGTCTGATGACACCGTCGACGGCGGCAACGGCGATGACCTGCTTGAAGGGGGGGGAAGTAAATTGTACGGCGCTGCCGGCAATGACACTGTCAAAGCCTACGGTAATGATGAAACTTATGGTGGCGACGGCAATGACTCGCTTTTGGGCTTCGACGGGTGGAATAAGACCTATGGAGGAAACGGCAAAGATGTCATCATCGGCGGGGGTGGCGCGGATTTGCTTGACGGGGGCGACGGCAACGATCTGATTTATGGCGGCGACTCGGCCAGTTATGGTGGCGACAGTCTTTATGGATCGACCGGAGACGACACGCTTTATGGCGAAGCCGGGGGCGATTACCTGTACGGCGGCGGCGATAATGACACGCTTTATGGCGGTGATGACGGCGATTATCTGAACGGCGACGATGGCAACGATCTGTTGGATGGTGCCTCGGGCAACGACGGCTTGGTCGGCTATACTGGCGACGACAAGCTTTACGGTGGCGTGGGGTATGACCAGCTGTCCGGCGGGATCGGCAATGACACGCTTGACGGCGGCACCAATGCAGACAGCATGTATGGCGGCGAAGGCAATGACCTGTTTTACGTCAACGACGTGTATGATTACATTTACGAGCAATCGTCCAGCGTGAACGAGATTGATACCGTGATCTCTAGCGTCTCTTATGGGCTGGATGACAACGTTGAAAACGTGGTGCTGACCGGGGTCGCGAACCTTAACAGCAGCGGCAATGCGCTTGCCAACAGCATGACGGGCAATGGCGCGAAAAATCTTCTGTATGGCCTTGATGGCAACGATTATCTCTTTGGCGGGGCTGGCGATGACCAGCTGGACGGTGGAACCGGGGCCGACAAGATGGCGGGCGGCACTGGCAATGACATTTACTATGTTGATAATGCCGCCGATGTGGTGATCGAATTTGCCGGCCAAGGCTTTGATGAGGTTCAATCGTCGGTCAGTTACGGCATGTCGAACGGGATCGAAGTTCTGATTATCACAGGCACCGGCAATGTCGCCATCGCGGGCAATGCCTTTGCCAATACGATCACCGGCAACGCGGCAAGCAATTATCTGAGTGGCCTTGCCGGAAATGACACGTTGTTCGGGGGTCTGGGGACAGACCAATTGCTGGGCGGGGCGAACAACGATGTCCTCAGCGGCGGCGCGAATGCGGATACTTTTGTCTTTGACCGCTTCGGTGGGGTGGATCACATCACCGATTTCACCGCGCGTCTGGACCATATCCGGATCGCCTCTGGCTTGGTCGCAGCCCTTGGCGGAGGCGCGGCTTTGAAGGTGGGTTCCTTTTATGCCGCCGCGGGGGCCTTAAAGGCGCACGATGCTGACGACCGGCTGATCTACAACACCAGCACCGGCGCTTTGTCTTATGACGCCGACG
>JBAXLX010000235.1:0-5637 GCA_037134595.1 Pseudomonadota bacterium | reverse complement strand
TATGGGGCTTGGCGCGGTAGCCTAAAAGGTCGCCTTGCGCGGGGCGCAGGTCGACCGAAAAGCCCAACCCTTCCGAGATGAGCGGGGTGCTGGAGACCAGCGGGTCGGTTGCGTGCAGGGCGCGCAGTTGATCGTCTGACAGCGTGGCCTGGCCATAGCGAAAGCGGATCTGGTTCAGCCTTTGGCCAGCGCGGACCAGAACGGAAAAGCTGCGCGGGCAGACCTCGGCGTACAGAGGGCCTTGGTAGGCGTCGGGGATGCGGTCAAACTCGGCCCCGCCGTCGGTGATGGTGCGGGTGAGCAGATCCAGCCTGCCGGTGGAAGATTTGGCATTGGCCACCGCCGACAGCCCCGCCGGAAGGGCAAGGCGTTCCATCAGCGGGATCACATAGACGCAGCCCTTTTCCAGCACAGCGCCTTGGGTCAAATCCACCTCGTGCATGGTGAATTCTTCCAGCCGCGCTGCCACCTTGCGCCCAGCCCCCGCAAGGAACGAGGCGCGCACGCGGTAGGCTTTGGTGCCAAGGCGCAGATCCAGGCTGGCGGGTTGGACTTGGGCGGCATCCACCGGCCGATCGGCTTGGATCGCCCCTTGGGCGATCAAGGCCCGCAGGCTTTGCGCAGGCAGCACACCAAAGCGGTTCATGGGCGGGCCTTTCGCAGCAATGGCTTCATTTCAAACAAAAAACCGCCCGCAAGGCCAGATGCCCGACGGACGGTTTTTGCAATGGTCGGGCCGGAGAGATTCGAACTCTCGACCTCCCGCCCCCCAGACGGACGCGCTAACCAGGCTGCGCTACGACCCGACGATGCAAACGTTACATAGCGATATTCCCGACAGGGGCAAGCACGAAAATGCACGGCTTGGGACATGGCGGCGCGGGCCTAGCGCTGCGACAATGGCGGTTGGGCCATAAGGTTGTGCAACTGGCCAAGGCGGTCGCGCAGATCGCGCAGGGCGGGGCGGCTTTGCGCCATGGCTGGGGCGGGCATAGCCTGCAATTGGGCGGCGATGTCGGCCAAGGCTTGGGCTGGCGCAGCTTGGGTTGCCGCGACTGGGGTTGCTGCGACTGGGGTTGCTGCGATTGGGGTTGCCGCGAATGGGGCGGACGGTGCGCAAGATGGGCTTCGTGGGTGCAGGTCGACGATGGCGGCGGGCTCGGCCTCGACCCAGATATGGGGGGCTTCGGGGGCCTCAGCGGGGGCGGGGTCAAGCAAAAGCGGCAGGCTGGGTTGGTCGCGCAGGGCGCGCTCGGCCACGGCGCGGGGTCTGCGTGCTGCTGGGGTATCCCGCGGGAGGGGCTGCGGTTCGGGCGGGACCAGGGATTGCAGCTCAGCGGCTGGCAGCGGCTCTGCGGGTTTGCGGGTTTGGCCGGTCATGGGCAAGACTTGCGCCATGGCGGCTGGCGCGCTCACCGGGGCAAAGGCCAAAGCCGCGTCCCGGTCAAGCTCGGCCGGGGCTGCGCCGCCAAGGGTTGCCACATGGCGCACGCCTTGCTCGCGCAGCACCTTTTGCACCTCGCGGATCGTGATGCCGTCGACATGCAACAATTGCCTGATGCCAGCGACCAGCGCCACATCCGAGGGCCGGTAATACCGCCGCCCGCCCGCCCGCTTGACCGGCTTGATCTGTGGAAACCGGCTTTCCCAAAACCGCAGCACATGGGCGGGGATGCCAATCGCCTCCGCCACTTCTGTAATCGTGCGGAATGCGTCAGCCGCCTTATCCATGCGCCGCCCTTCGCTTACTTGGCCGCGCCCGCCACACGATCTTTCATCAGATGCGAGGGACGAAATGTCAGCACCCGGCGCGGCGAGATTGGCACTTCGTCGCCGGTTTTGGGATTGCGGCCGACCCGCGCTGTTTTGGCCCGCAGCGAGAAGGTGCCAAAGGACGATATCTTCACCGTCTCGCCGGCCGCCAAAGCGTCAGAGACATGTTGCAGAACCGATTCAACAAGTTGCGCCGAATCGTTGCGCGACAGGCCCAAAGCGCGGAACACCGATTCGCTCAAATCCATGCGCGTAAGAGTTTTTTCGGCCATTATGTCCCCCTGGTGGTTTCGCCCAAAGATGCGGCGTATCAAAATGCGAGTCAATAACAATGACTTGTCGAAGGATCGTTGGTTGGGCTGAGAAAGCAAAAGTGCGCCCATACCAAGGTCAGGGCACCAACCTTGAGACCAGCCGATTTTACCAGCGCAAAACCACAGACCCCCAAGCCAAGCCGCCACCGATCGCCTCTGTGACGATGAGATCGCCGTGTTTGATCTGCCCACGCTGCACGCCCACCGACAGCGCCAGCGGGATCGAGGCGGCAGAGGTATTGCCGTGGTCTTGCACCGTCACCACAACCCGTTCCATCGGCACTTGCATGCGCTTGGCTGTGCCTTCGATGATGCGGATATTGGCCTGATGCGGCACGATCCAGTCGACATTCTCGCTTGTCAGGCCCGCTTTGTCCAAGGCGGCATGGGCAGTTTCGGCCAGCTTTTCCACCGCATGACGGAAGACTTCTTTGCCTTGCATGCGCAAATGGCCTGTGGTGCCGGTAGACACGCCGCCATCGACATAAAGCAGGTCTTTAAAGCGCCCGTCCGAATGCAGATCAGTCGCAAGAATGCCGCGGTCCGCCGAGGTGCCTGTCAAATCCTGCGCCTCTAGCACCAAAGCGCCGGCCCCATCGCCAAACAGCACGCAGGTGGAGCGATCTTCCCAATCCATCAGACGCGAGAAGGTTTCCGCCCCGATCACCAGCACCCGCTTGGCTTGGCCGGACAGGATGAAAGCGTTCGCGGTCGACAGCGCATAAACAAAGCCCGCGCAGACGGCTTGCAAATCAAAGGCAAAGCCTTGGGTCATGCCCAGTTTGGCCTGCACCATGGTTGCGGCTGACGGAAAGGTCAGATCGGCGGTCGATGTGGCAAGGATAATTGCGTCGATATCATCAGGCCCAAGGCCCGCATTGGCCAGCGCCGCTTGGGCTGCGTGTGTGGCCAGATCAGAGGTCGTCTGCCCTTCGGCCACAAAATGCCGCCGTTGAATGCCCGAACGGGTGCGAATCCATTCGTCACTGGTTTGCACAAGGGCTTCTAGGTCGGCATTTTCCACAACGCGGTCGGGCAGATAATGCCCAACGCCCTTGACCACGGCGCGCAGTGTCATTCCGGTTGCCCCATTCCCGCATCTCGGGGCGGCAATTGGCCCCCTTCCTCACCACCTTGCCCCGTGACCACTGCCGATGCAACCCGCGCCGCCAGTCTTTCGCGAAAGCCAGATCGGGCGAGTTTATAAGCCATGTCGATGGCCGCAGCGACACCAGTGGCATCGGAAGACCCGTGGGATTTGACCACAATGCCGTTCAGCCCCAAAAACACCCCGCCGTTCGAGCGGCGCGGGTCCATCCGGCGGCGCAGGCGTTTGAGGGCGGCCATCGCCAGAAGGGCCGCGAATTTCGACAAAATCGTGGCGTTAAACGCCTCGCGCAGGAATTCGGAGATGAGGCGCGCCGTGCCTTCGCCGGTTTTCAGCGCCACGTTTCCGGTGAATCCATCCGTCACGATCACATCGACCCGGTTTGAGGGCAGGTCTACCCCTTCGACATAGCCGATATAGGTGTAATCACCGCGCTCCGCCGCCTCGGCGATCAGGTCGCTGGCGGCTTTGAGCTCGGCGCTGCCCTTGTGCTCTTCGGTGCCGACATTCAGCAGGCCAACGCGTGGCCGTGCCAGCCCCATGCCGTTGCGCGCATAAGAGGCCCCCATCATGGCATATTGCAGCAAATCCGCCGGATCGGCTTTGATATCAGCCCCCGCGTCCAGCATCAGATTATAGCCGCTTGGATTGCGCGAGGGCCACAGGCAGGCAATCGCCGGACGGTTCACCCCCGGCAAACGACGCAGGCGGATCATGGCCACGGCCATCAAGGCCCCGGTATTGCCACAACTGACCGCAACCGACGCAGCCCCAGAGCGCACCGAATCAATGCAGCCCCACATCGAGGTGCCTTGGCCGTGGCGCATCACTTGGCTGGGTTTGTCGTGCATCGTCACCACACGCCCAGCATGGTTCAGCGTCACGCGGCCGTGCAGAGCGGGGTGGCGGGCCAAAAGCTTGGTCAACTCGCCCTCATCGCCGTGCAGGATGAAATCGGCATCCTCCATCTGTGCGGCACAAATGGCAAGACCGGCGACAACTGCCACCGGTCCCAGATCGCCGCCCATCGCGTCGATCGACAGCACAAGACGTTCGCCAGACATGCCCGTCACCCCTTTTGCCAGCGTGCCTTGGGCATCAGGGCCTTGGCGCGCGCGTGTCATGGGTTTGCTTGGCCTTTGGCCTTACAGGTGCGGCTTACGCCGCATCCTCGTCAGACACCGCAGCGGCGGTTGATGCCACAACTTCGCGGGCATCATAATGGCCGCACGACGCGCAAACATGGTGCGGGCGCTTCAATTCGCCGCAGTTCGAGCATTCTGCCGGGTTTGCAGCCACAAGCGAGTCATGGGCGCGGCGCATATCGCGCTTGGAGGAGGTCGTACGATTCTGCGGGACAGCCATGTCACACCTTAAACTGAAGGGGACAGACCCCTGATTTCTTTGCGATTTCCGCTTTACTGATCAGGGGTTTTCACCCCTGATCAGCCTCTTGGATGAGGCGCGGAACATAGACGGATTTGGGCCGCGTGCAAGCCCTTTTGTGCAAGTCTTTCAGATGCCTGTCCAATACACGCCACGGACAGGTTGGTCACGATGGGGCCTTGTCGTCGTCTTTGGGCTTGATCACAAGCCCCGCCAAAGCCGCAAAAGGTTTCAGATCGCCTTCGCGCAGCGGCGCAAGGCCGGGTTCGGCAAAGACCGCCTCGCCCAGTTCTGCCCCAGCTGCGCGCGGATAAAGCGGGAGGGCGAGGGCTAAGGCTTCGATGGCCACGGCGGCGGCGTCGATGACTTCGAGCAGCGGTTCGGTGCTGTCGTCTTCGGGAATTTCCAATTCGTCCGCTTCGGGCAGTTTGTAATCGGCCAGATAGCGGCGGCGTACGGGTTCGGAGAGGGTGGTGGTCACAGGTTCTAGCGTGACAGAGCAGGGCTGCACCACGCGCGCCGCCAACTTACCCTCTAGCACCATGTCGCGCTTGCCCGCGGGGCGGATGTCACCGTCAAAGGTCAGCACGGGAAGCTCGATCAGGCCCAGAGCATCGGCGATGGATGCCCGTTCAGCCGCGGTCGGGTGAAAGCGCACATGGGTCGAGGTGCGTCCGGCAATGGCAGTCACCTTAAAGGGCAGGCTGGGCAAATCGGCACCGTCTGCGGGCAGATCGGTGGCAGCTGGCTGCGGGGCAGGCGTTTTGGGAGCTTTGGTCATGGGCAGGTTCCTTGCGCTGATCTTTGGGCGCTGATCTTGGGCTTAGAACCGCCTTAGGGCGCCGGTCAAGCGTTCCTTTCTTGAACCGGCCCCCTTGGATGATGTAAGCCAAGCAAAAGTGGTCGGATTTTGCGCCCCAAACGGGCCGGATTGGGCGATGGGGGTCTGACAGTGCCATGCTGGCGGTCGGGCTTGAATGGCGGGGTCGCAAAGGTGCGGGTCGGGCCAGCAAGGGCAGGGGAAGACATGGCGTTGGGCAGCGAACACGACACACG
>JBAXLX010000234.1:0-5685 GCA_037134595.1 Pseudomonadota bacterium | reverse complement strand
GCGGTCAAAAACCCCGCATAGCTTAAGGCGGCTTCGGCCAGACAGCGCATCATGGCCCCGGGATCAGATAAAAACGCCGCCCCTGAAAAATAGGCCGCCCCCGCCATGTCGGGCAGGTTGGGTTCAAGCTGGCTTAACTCTTGCGGGCCAATCAGGTCAACCGCCACGCCCAAGCCGCGCCGATAGGCCATATCCGCTTGCGCCGCATGAAAGGCTTTTTCGGTTTCATACAGATACAGACAGCCCTGATGCTGCAACAAATCCGCCCCGCCCGACCGCAGGGCCAGATCTTGCCACAGGTCCCTTGCGCCAGACAGCAGGGCGGCGATGGCCCGTGCGTTCCGCTCGGCCTTTTTGCGGCGCGATTGCAGCATGAACCGCGACAGCCACGGGGTCAGCGACATGAAAGCCCCCGGCCTGATGGCCAAGGGCGAGTTGCGGTCAAACAGCAGCGAGGGCAGGTTCTTCAACACATCCGGCGTGCCCACGGGCAGCACGGCATAATCGGCAATCGTGCCGGCATTGCCATAGCTTGCCCCCGATCCAGGGGGGGCAGGATCAATCAAGACCACTTCGTGGCCCTGTGCCACCAAGGCTTCGGCCACGGCAAGACCCACCACGCCGGCCCCGATGACCGCGATTTCCGTCGTCACATGGTGGATCATCGCCGCTTTTGCCCTTATCCCCGAACGGCCAACCAAGCCGTTATGCCAGCTTACATAAAGGCGTCAAACAGCGCACGGGTGTTTTCGCGCGTCATCACCACGGGATTGCCGCCGCAAGACGGGTCTTCCAGCGCCATATCGGTCAGCATGTCCAGATCAGCGGCTTTGACGCCCAAGGCGGTCAGGTTGGCCGGAATGCCAAGCTTGGCGCGCAGGTCCATCACGGCGGCTTTGAAGCCGTCAAAGCCTTTGAAGCCCAGATAGGCGGCGGCGGCGGTGATACGCTCTTCAATCACGGCGCGGTTGAAATCCAGCACCATGGGCATGACGACCGCGTTGGTCGTGCCGTGGTGGGTGTTGTAAACCGCCCCAATCGGATGCGACAGCGAGTGGATCGCGCCCAAGCCCTTTTGGAAGGCCACAGCCCCCATGGCCGCCGCACTCATCATATGGGCGCGGGCGTCAAGGTCGTTGGGGTTGTCGTAAACCTTGGGCAGGTTTTCAAACACCAACCGCATCCCTTCCAAAGCGATGCCTTGCGACATGGGATGATAGAAGGGGCTGGAATAGGCTTCCAAGCAATGGGCCAAAGCATCCATGCCGGTGCCTGCGGTGATAAAGCGCGGCATGCCCACTGTCAGCGCGGGGTCGCACAGGGTGACCACGGGCATCAGTTTGGGGTGGAAGATGATCTTTTTCTTATGGGTCAATGCATTGGTCAAAACCCCTGCGCGCCCCACTTCAGACCCTGTGCCCGCCGTGGTCGGCACGGCCACGATGGGCGCGATCTTGTCGGCATCCGCACGGGTGTACCAATCATCGACATCTTCCAGATCCCAGACCGACAGGTCTTTGCGCTGATGCGCCATAAGGGCAATCATCTTGCCCAGATCCAAGCCCGATCCGCCACCAAAGGCCACCACGCCGTCATGCCCGCCTGCCAGATAGACCGCGATGCCGTCGGCCATGTTCTGCTCGTTGGGGTTCGGGTCTACTTGCGAAAACACCGCACGGCCAAGGCCGGCTGCCTCTAGCACATCCAGCGCTTGGGTGGTGATGGGCAAAGCGGCCAGCGCCTTGTCTGTCACCAACAGCGGCTTTTTCAGGCCCGCAGCTTTGACATGGGTCCCCAGTTCGGCAATGCGGCCCACGCCGAATTTGATCGCGGTGGGGTAGTTCCAGTTCCGGTTTGGCACGTTATGGGACATGGTGTCACACTTTCTTGAGATGGTAAGATTTCGGGCGGGTCACAGAGTGAAACCCAAGGAAGGACAGCGACCCGCCGCGACCGGTGTCTTTGCACCCTGTCCAGCACAGCGCGGGGTCAAGATAATCGGCGCGGTTCATGAATACGGTGCCGGTTTGAATCTGCGCCCCAAGGGCGGCTGCCGTGTCATAATCCTGCGTCCAGATCGAGGCCGTCAGCCCATAGGGGCTGTCATTCATCAAGCGCAGGGCTTCCGCGTCAGAGCTGACCTTCATGATGCCGACCACGGGGCCAAAGGATTCTTCCATCATCACGCGCATGTCATGGGTGACATTGACCAAAATCTGCGGCGCAAGATAGGCACCGCCATCATCGGCGGGGAAGTTGGCAGGGTCGATCAGGGGCTTTGCGCCTTGGGCCACAGCCTCGGCCACTTGGTCACGCACGACTTTGGCAAAGCGTTTGTTGGCCATCGGCCCAAGGGTCGAGGCTGCGGCAAACGGGTTGCCCAGTTTCAGCGCATTCACCCAAGCCACCGATTTCTCGACAAAGGCGTCATACAGGCTTTCGTGCACATAAATCCGTTCAATCCCGCAGCAGCACTGGCCTGCGTTGAACATGGCCCCGTCCATCAGCGTATCAACCGCCGCTTCCAGATTGGCATCGGCGCGCACATAGCCCGGGTCTTTGCCGCCCAGTTCCAGCCCCATGGGGGTAAAAGTGCCTGCCGCCGCCCGCTCCATCGCCTGACCGCCGGCAACCGAGCCTGTGAAGTTCACAAAATCAAAGGCGCGCGCAGCAATCAGGCTTTCGGTCGTGGCATGATCCAGCACCACGTTTTGAAAGACATCTTCGGGCACCCCTGCAGCATGGAAAGCCTCGGCCAAGCGTTCGCCCACCAGCAGGGTTTGGCTGGCGTGTTTCAAGATCACCGTATTGCCGGCAATCAAGGCGGTGACCAAGGTGTTGATGGCGGTCAGATATGGATAGTCCCACGGGGCCACGACAAAGACCACGCCCAAAGCCTCGCGCGCGATGTAGCGGCGGAAGGTGGCGCTGTCTTCGATCATTACGGGGGATAGGGTTTGGGCGGCAATCTCGGCCATGTAATCGGTGCGGGCATTGACCCCGCCAAACTCACCGCCAAAGCGGGTGGGGCGGCCCATTTGCCAGGCCAATTCCTCGACCACGCGGTCTTGCATGGCGTTCAGATGCGCCACCCCTTGGCGCACAAGGGCGATACGCTCGGCCAAGGGGCGCGCGGCCCAGCCCTTTTGCGCGGCTTTGGCCCGCACGGCCACAGCGCGGGCGGCATCGGGCGACAGCGGCACACGCTCGGCATAGACCGAGCCGTCGACCGGAGAGATCAGTTGGATGGCAGACATCGCGTTACCTTCTAGCAGGGGCATGGCGCCCAAAAGCGTTCAACATTCCAAAGCCATGACATGGCCCTTTTCGGCATAGTCCAGGATCTTACGATCCCGCGTGACCACGCGCAGCCCATATTCGCGGGCCGTGGCAATCAAGATACGATCCGCCGGATCGCGGTGCAATTCGTCTGGCAGATCACAGGCCGCCATCAGCACCTTAGGCCCCAGGTCCGCCAGCCGCGCGCCCGATTGGGCCACGACCTGTTCAAACCACGACAGGGCAGGGCGCGCCAGCGTGATGCGGCGCAGGGCGGCAAGCTGGCCGATTTCCCAAGCCGAGATGGGCGATATCCAGATCTGGCTTGCCCCTTCATAGGCCGCGCGCAGATGCTGGCGCAGCTTGGGCTGATCTGTGCCCATGGCAGACCAGATCAGCGCGCAGGTGTCCAGCAAAAGGGGGGCTGACTTCATTGGGGCGCGCCCCGCAGATGGGCGGCTTTTTGGTCCATCCAAGCCTCCACGTCACTGTCGGCAAAAAGCGGCGCTGTCAGATCAAAGCCCGCTTCTATCCGCACCGTGCCTGCCATGCAGCCAAACAACGGATGATCGCCCAAAAGCACTTTGGGCGCTTGGCCTGCCCAGATCGGCGCTGGGGATTCGGCAAAGCCTATAGGGGGCGTTGGGGCGGGTGCGCTTTTGGCAAAGACCAAATGCTCCCCCGCCAGATCAACCGCCCGAGTGGTATAGCCCGCGGCCAGCCAAGCCTTGGTCATGACGTTGTTGACGGGATTATTGCTCCACCAGCCCCGATGCTGCCGCGCAGAGGGGGGCAGGGCAAAGCCCAAGATCGCCTCGATCTTTGCAAAGTGCATGGGCACTTCGGGCTGAGCGCAGGTTTGCAGGTGGTGGGTTAAGGGGGAATATTTGCTCATTCTATGCTCCAAGGATCAATGTGCACAACATACACACTGATCCTTGATCTGTCAAATGTGTTTGTGTGTGTTTATGCCCGCTCCAGCAACCGTTGCAGTTCAAAGTCGGTCACGACACGGTCAGTTTCAGCGATTTCCCATTGGCAAGCATGGTGGTAATGCTCCACCACCTCATCCCCGAATGCCGCACGCAACATGGCAGAGTTGTGCAACAGTGTTGCTGCATCCCGCAAGTTTTTAGGAATTTCGCGGATGCCCGCCGCGCTGTACATATCGCCGCGCATCTCTGGCTCTAACGGCAGTTTCTTCTCGATCCCGTCCAGACCCGCTGCCAACAAGGCGGCGCAGGCGAGATAGGGGTTCACATCGCTGCCCGGAATGCGGCATTCGACGCGCACGGCCTTGGTATGCGCGCCGCAGACGCGAAAGCCTGCCGTGCGGTTATCGGCACTCCACACCGCTTTGGTGGGGGCAAACATGCCCACGGTGAAGCGTTTGTAGCTGTTCACGTAAGGGGCCAGAAAGGCCGTGATGTCGCGGGCATAGGCCAACTGGCCCGCGATATAGTGTTTCATCACCGCCGACATGCCATGGGCATCGTCATGATCTTCAAAGCTGGGCTTGCCGTCCAAGCTCCACAGGCTTTGGTGGATATGCGCCGACGAGCCTGCCTTTTTATGGTCATATTTGGCCATAAACGTCACCGAACGCCCCTTGGTCCAGGCGATTTCCTTGATGCCGTTCTTGATGATCGTGTGGTTGTCCGCCGTATCCAGCGCGTCTGAATACTTGTAATTCAGCTCTTCTTGCCCGGCATCCGCCTCTCCCTTCGAATTCTCGACCGGAATGCCTGCGCCATACAGCCCGTTGCGCACGGCGCGCATGACCTCTTCTTCCTTGGTGGTTTGGAAGATGTGGTAATCTTCGTTGTAAGACGACACCGGTTGCAGCGACCGCAACCCGCCATCGCGCAGGTTTTCGTAAGAGTTTTCGAACAGGTAAAATTCCAGTTCCGATGCCATCATGGGGTCAAACCCCATGGCACGCGCCCGCGCGACTTGTTTTTTCAAAATGGCGCGGGGGCTGACAGTGACCTCTTGGCCTGTGTGATGGTCGACCAGATCGGCCAGCACAAGGGCTGTGCCGGGCAGCCAAGGGATCAAGCGCAGCGTGGCCATGTCGGGCTTCATCACATAATCGCCGTAGCCGGTTGACCAGGATGAGCTTTTATAGCCCTGCACCGTGTTCATATCTTGGTCGACCGTCAGCAGATAGTCGCAGCAATGCGTCTCTTGCCAGCCGCTTTTGACGAAAAACGCAGCGTGGAAGCGCTTGCCCATCAGGCGGCCCCACATATCCACGGCGGCCACCAGAACGGTGTCGATGCTGCCGCTGTCGACGGCGGTTTTCAATTGCTCAAATGTCATATTGCCGGGCATATCCGGTCTCCTTTTGCTGGGGGATTGGCGCAGGGTTTGGCCCTTGGGGCCAAGGGATGCGCCCCTAGCCCG
>JBAXLX010000233.1:0-5721 GCA_037134595.1 Pseudomonadota bacterium | reverse complement strand
GGTCTGTCTGGCTGATGATGTCAAACTGGCCATCCGCACGGATTTCGCCGATCAGGACCGGCTTGGTCAGGTGGTGGTTGGGCAGCATTTCGGCCACGCTGCCGGTCAGGTTGGGGAATTTCTGGCCGATCATCGCATCACACACCGGGTCAACATCAACCGTGCCTGCCGCCGTCACCGCATTCACCCACATGTTGAAGCCGATGTAATGGGCCTCCATCGGGTCATTGGTGGTGCGCTTGTCGGTCTTGGTATAGGCGTGCCACTGGTCGATCCACGCTTTGTTTTCTGCGGTATCAGCACTTTCGAAATAGTTCCACGCGGCCAGATGTCCGACGAGGTTCGAGGTATCAAGGCCCGACAATTCCTCATCCCCGACCGAGAAGGCGCAGACGGGCAGGGTGTCAGCCTTAACCCCGGCAGCGGCGAGTTCTTTGTAAAAGCCGATGTTGGCATCGCCGTTGATGGTCGACAAAACGCCAACCTTTTTGCCATCAGCCCCCAAAGCCACCACGTCAGAGACGATCTTGGACCAGTCCGAATGGCCAAAGGGCGTGTAGTTGACGAAGATATCTTCTTTGGCGGAAGCACACTCGGCGACCCCTTCGGCACAGGTTTTTCTACCACACGCCTGATGGAAAGAACGAGATTCCAAAAAAACGACAAAAAAGAGCGATATTTTTCCTTTGCAATACACGATAGAATGTGTCGATATTATGGGGTAAGCAGGACCAAGGCGAAAGACGCGCGACGATCAGGTGGCTCGTTGTGAACCAAGGGACTGTGACACCCCAGTTTGGACCGACGCGGCGTGCTGGGCACGGGCGCAATTTTGAAAGGAACGAGACATGTTCACCACGATCAAGTTGGCCGGACAGACTTTGGCGCAAGGGGTCAAAATCGCTGACCTGTCTGACGGTCGCGTCACCATCACAACAGGTGCGGCACAGTTTACCGGCTGGCCCGTGCGCCGCTTTACCCGCAGCATTTTGGCCGCCGCTGTCGCCGGCATCTTGGCGCTGGGGCCTTCGCATGGGGCGCAAGCGCAAACGTTGCTGAATGTCAGCTATGACCCGACGCGCGAGTTGTACGAAGACATCGACAAGGCCTTTGTCGATTACTGGGTGGCGCAGGGCAATCCCGCCCCCGAAATTCAAGCCTCGCATGGTGGTTCGGGCGCACAGGCCCGCGCTGTGATCGAAGGGCTGGATGCGCAGGTTGTTACCCTGGCCTTGGCCGCTGACATCGACAAAATCGCCAAAGAGGGCAAGTTGCCCAAAGATTGGCAAAGCAAACTGCCGCACAATGCCTCTCCCTACACCTCGACCATCGTGTTCTTGGTGCGCCAAGGGAATCCTAAAGGGATCAAAGACTGGGGCGATCTGGTGAAAGACGGCGTGGAAGTGATCACCCCCAACCCCAAAACCTCTGGCGGGGCGCGGTGGAACTATCTGGCGGCTTGGGCTTGGGCGGAAAAGAACGGGCAAGACCCGCAGGCTTTTGTCAAATCGCTGTATGACCACGTCCCCGTGCTGGACAAAGGCGCGCGCGATGCCACCACCACCTTCACCCAGCGTGAAATTGGTGACGTTCTGCTGGCTTGGGAGAATGAGGCCTATCTGGCCCAAAAAGAACTTGGCGCGGATGCCTATGACATCGTGGTGCCGTCCATCTCGGTTCTGGCCGAACCGCCGGTGGCCGTGGTGGAAGCGAACATCCATGACGATGCGCAGCGCAAACTGGCGGATGCCTATCTGAACTTCTTGTATACCCCTGAAGCCCAAGCGATCATCTTCAAGGATTTCTACCGCGGCTGGGATACGTCCAAGGCTGATCCGGCCGATGTGGCGCGCTTTCCCAAGCTAGAGCTGGTCGATATCGCCCATTTCGGCGGTTGGGCCAAGGTTCAGAAAGAACAATTCGCCGATGGCGGGGTGTTTGACCAGATTTACACGGCGAAATGATCCTGTGATGGGCCAACCCTTCCTTCATAAATCCCCCATTCCCGGCCTTGGGCTTTCGGCTGGGATTACCCTGTCCATGATCAGCCTGATGGTGCTGTTGCCGATTGCAGGCTTGCTGGTGCAGGGCTTTTCGGCGGGTATTCCGGCCTTTCTGGCGGCTGTGAACACGCCGCGCACTTGGGCTGCGTTGTATTTGTCGTTTCGGCTGTCGCTGGTGGCCGCACTGTTCAATCTGGTGTTCGGGCTGGTGCTGGCATGGGTGCTGGTGCGCTACCGCTTTGCGTTTCGCAAACTGCTCAACGCCGCTGTCGACCTGCCTTTTGCCTTGCCTACGGCGGTTGCGGGCATTGCTTTGACGGCGCTTTATGCCCCCAACGGGGCCTTTGGCCAGATCGCCAAAGACTGGGGTTTCAAGATTGCCTATACCCAATGGGGCATTCTGATTGCCCTGATCTTTGTGGGATTGCCCTTTGTCACCCGCACCGTGCAACCCGTGATCGAAGAAATCGCGCGCGAGGTCGAGGAAGCCTCGGCCACGCTCGGGGCCACCCGCGCTTACACGCTGCGCCGTGTGATCTGGCCGATGCTGGCCCCTGCGGCGCTGACGGGCTTTGCCTTGTCTTTGGCGCGTGCGGTGGGGGAATATGGGTCGGTCATTTTCATCGCCGGAAACATCCCGCTGAAAACCGAAATCGCGCCGCTGCTGATCGTGATCAAGCTGGAAGAGTATAACGAACCCGGCGCTGCGGCGATCGGGATTGCCATGTTGGGGATGTCGTTCGGCATGCTGTTTGTCATCAACGCCGCCCAAGTCTTTAGCCGCAAAAGGATGGCCTATGTCTGATATCTCGCCCTCTCGCGCCTTCCGCCCCGCCGCGACAGAGGCCCCTTGGGCGCGTATCACCCTGATCCTCGCGGTCGTGGCGATCTTGGCGGTGCTGCTGTTTGCCCCGCTGGTCACGGTCTTTTTCGAGGCGTTGCGCGAAGGTCTGGGCGCGTCCTTGGCCACCCTTGCCGACCCTCAATCGCAATCAGCGATCCGGCTGACGCTGCTGGTGGCCGCCTTTGCCGTGCCGCTGAATGCCGTCTTTGGCGTGGCTGCGGCGTGGTTGATCACCAAATACAGCTTTCGCGGCAAGGCGGTGTTGATCACGCTGATCGACATTCCCTTTTCCGTCTCGCCCGTGGTGGCGGGGCTGTGCATCGTGCTGACCTTCGGGGCCAATTCGTGGGTCGGCTCTTGGTTGGTGGCGCAGGGAATGCCCGTGGTGTTTGCGGTGCCGGGGATTGTAATGGCGTCGATGTTCGTGACCTTCCCCTTTGTCGCACGCGAGTTGATCCCCGTGATGGTCGAACAGGGCCGTGCTGGCGAAGAAGCGGCCCTTACCTTGGGCGCTTCGGGCTGGCGGGTGTTTTTCACCGTCACCTTGCCCAATATCCGCTGGGCGCTGCTGTACGGTGTGCTGTTGTGCAATGCCCGCGCCATGGGGGAGTTTGGGGCGGTGGCCGTGGTGTCGGGCAAAATCCGTGGCCTCACCGCCACGATGCCGATCACGATCGAGATGCTTTATAACGAATATTCCTCGGTTGCGGCCTTTACCTTGGCGGCGGTGCTGGCGCTGCTGGCCCTTGTCACCCTTGCCTTGAAAACGCTGCTGGAATGGCGCTATGCCGACCAGCTGGCCGCAACCCATCGCCATTAGGACCAGATCATGCAGATTGAAATTGACGAGATTTCCAAAGAATTCGGCACCACGGCGGCGCTGACACCTGTGTCGCTGTCCATCCCCTCGGGCGCGCTGGTGGCGCTGCTGGGGCCGTCGGGGTCGGGTAAGACCACCTTGCTGCGCATCTTGGGCGGGCTAGAGTTTCCAACGGCGGGGCGGGTGCTGTTTGACGGGGCCGATGCCACCGCTTTGACGGTGCAAGAGCGCCGCGCAGGCTTTGTCTTTCAAAGCTATGCGCTTTTCGCCCATATGACGGTGTTTGAAAACATCGCCTACGGCCTGCGCGCCCGCCCGCGCACCACCCGCCCCCCGTCGGCCGAAATCGCGCGGCGGGTCACCAAACTGCTGGATCTGATCCAACTGCCCGACATCGGCGCACGCTACCCCAACCAACTGTCCGGCGGCCAACGCCAGCGCGTGGCCTTGGCGCGGGCCTTGGCGATTGAACCGAGGATGTTGCTGCTGGACGAACCCTTTGGCGCGTTAGATGCAAGGGTGCGCAAAGACCTGCGCCAAGGGCTGCGCGATATCCACGACACCACCGGATTGACCACAATCTTTGTCACCCACGACCAAGACGAGGCGATGGAACTGGCCGATCTGGTCGTGGTCATGTCGATGGGCCGCATCGAACAAGTGGGCCGCCCGCAAGACATCCGCGCCCGCCCCGCCAGCGCCTTTGTGCGCGACTTTATCTCGGCCTAGGGCGATGGACAAAGACCTCGACCAGATCGACCGCAAGATCCTGACAGAGTTGCAGCGCGATGCCACGCTGCCCATTGCCATCTTGGCCGACAAGGTGGGCCTCTCCCAAACCCCCTGCTGGAAGCGCGTGCAAAAGCTGGAGGCGGCGGGCATCATCACCAACCGCGTGGCGCTGGTTGATCCGCGCAAGGTGGGGCTGGGCCTGACGGTGTTGTGCGAGATCGAGGCGATGAACCACACCCCCGTGTGGCGTGACAAGTTTCTCGCCGTGGTCGCAAGCTTTCCCGAAGTGATCGAGGTTTTGCGCTTGGGCGGCCTGTCAGACTATATGCTGCGGGTCGTGGTGCCCGACATGACCGCTTACGATGCCTTTTACCAACGCCTGACGGATGGGATTGACCTCAAAGGCGTCCGCTCGCGCTTTGTCATGGAAGTGGTGCACCGCAAACTGGCGCTGCCCTTGGGGCGGCATTAAGGCCAATCGATCCGCGAACGCTCTCCTTGGGCAAAGCGGCGCAGCACGGCGGGGTAAAGCTTGTGTTCTTGCACCAAAACCCGCACCGCCAAGGTGTGGGCTGTATCATCCGCCAAAACCGCCACGCGGGCTTGGCCAAGGATCGGGCCTGCGTCCAACTCGGCCGTCACCTCGTGCACCGTGCACCCTGCTTGCGCATCGCCCGCATCAAGGGCGCGTTGGTGGGTGTGCAGGCCGGGGTATTTGGGCAAAAGCGAGGGGTGGATGTTCACCATCCGCCCCGCAAAGTGGCTGACAAACGCGGGCGACAAAATCCGCATGAACCCGGCAAGGCAGACGATATCCGGCTTTACCTCTAAAACCTGCGCCAAAAGGCTGGCCTCAAACCCCGCACGGTCGCGGCCATAGGTGCGGTGATCGACCACCGCCGTCGCAATGCCCTGCCCAGCCGCCCAAGCCAGCCCCGCAGCCTTTGGATCGTTAGACGCGACCAGAACAGGCCGACACGGATGATCGCCCTGCATCGCCCCCACCAAGGCCCGCATGTTAGAGCCACCCCCCGAAATCAGGATGGCGACGCGGATCACAAAAGCTTGCCTTGGTAGATCACGCCCTCTCCGGCGACGATCTGGCCCAGTGGGATGACGGTTTCGCCCAAATCAGCCAAAAGCGCGCTGATCGCTTCAGCCCGTGCGCGGTCAACCACCAAGATCATCCCGATGCCGCAGTTGAAGGTTTTTAGCAACTCCGCCTCGACCATGTTGGCGGTCGTTGCCAGCCAACGAAACACCGGCGTCCAGCACATCCAGATGCTTTATTCTTTGATAAAGAAGGAATAAAATACAGCGTT
>JBAXLX010000232.1:0-5738 GCA_037134595.1 Pseudomonadota bacterium | reverse complement strand
CGATACCACACCAGCCGTGCAACTGCAGGGGCAATCGCCATCATCGGCCACATATGCACCATCAAAGCAGCGGGCGGATCGCGTCGCAGCAGGCCCACCAGCGCAGACAAAACTTGCCGGTAGCGCCCTATGCCCAGCGCCCGCACCAAAAACAGGTCCACGACCTCGCGCAATTATTCCCCGCGCCTCTGCAAGCGGAAACCGGGCATGATAATGGTGATACGCCGCCCCGCCGCCTTCGTCACGCCATCCCCCGTCCGGCACGCTCGACAAGCGCCGCGAATTCCGGGCGTCTGTGCAGGAATTCGGCATTCGACGCACGATATCGCTCGCGGATGGTCTCGACCACGGCGGCGTCAGGAGAAAAAGACCGTGCGGGCATCCGGTAATGGCCCACGATCCGCTGCAAACGCTGCGCAATCCCCAGACTGCGGTTCGGCATCAGGCGGAGCCTAACCCGACTCAGCAAGCTCCAGAAACTCGGCACCTTCATGGCCAGTTGCGGCGTGCCATCTGGCCCGATCCGGCGACGCACGTTCTCGGCCGGGGCCGCCTGCAAGGCCGCTTCGAACTCCGCGACCGGCACCGACAGCGCCTCGGCCCATGCGGCGGCATAGCGGGCCGGATCCGTCCGCAGCCATTCATGCGCGATCAGGCGGTAAGCGTCGGGTCCGGCAATCGCCGCCAATTCGTCTTCAAAGGCCGGATAATCCAGAAAGGCTGTATCCGAAAGGTCAGGCCGGTTCAGGATGCAGTCCACGAACGCCGCAAAACTCTTGGCCTCGGGAACCCCCCGATAGAGGGTCATCGCCGTCTGGGCGTAATAAGATGTCAGCAAATCCCCCTGTTCGCGCAGGGTCACCACAAAACGCGGCCGACCCAGACCCGCCGTTTCGCAAAAACCTATCAAGGGCGGCAGGACATCGCGCAAACCAAAGCTTGCCCGCAGCTTGCCCCGGTTGCTCCATTCGATAGTCGGGGCCAAACAGGCACCCGCAATCTCCTCGAGCGAGATCATGGTCGTCTTGCCCTGCTCCCGCCCCTCGCGCAGAAGCGCCAATGCTGTCTCTTGGGAAAACTGCATAGTAGGCCGCTTGATCCCCGCCACCTTTGCGACATGGATGTCGAAATACAGCAAACGCGGGTCCTCGGGCGGGTTACCTTCGAACTTCCCAAGATAGTGCAGGGATGGCAGGCGCGGAAAGACATGGGTCTGCAATGTGGTCGTTGCGGTCTTTGGAAAACCGATATGGATGATCACGGAAGGTTTCATTCAGTATATCCTGTGAACCCTTCGAAAAGGGCGGTTCTGAACGGCCCGGAAATCACCGCATCGTGACTTGTTAACTATTTAGGCGGCCATAACAAGTGCGGTCAAGTTTGCATGGAACGCCGTCTCTGCTTGAGCGGGCGGGATGTATCTGATGGGGCTGAGACGGCGGTGTTTGTTGTACCAATCGAGTGGTCTTGTCGCGTATTCGTGCCGCTCACCGCCATCACGCTGGGCCTGACGCACCCAAATGCGAAGGCGATCTTGCGGACAGCCCAATTTACGCGCGATCGCTGTCACCGCCATAGCTTCGCTTTCATACTCAACGCAGTGTTCCAACAAACGTCGCACCTCATGGTCGCGGAACTCGGGTAAATAGGGCTTGACGGCGCGCCGCCCTCGATATGATCCATCCCCATTCCCCCGGATCGATCCGAAACCTTGCGCTTTGCGCCGACAAAGGCTTCGATGCAGCCGAGTTTATCGCCGACCTGCGCCATGCCTGTCTAACGCCACATGTCGCCCGGAAACTCCGGTATTCGGCGATCAACGCCAGAACCACCCGGCGCGAGGGCTATGCCCTATCCATCCAGCAACGCAAGCGGATCGAGGAGGCCTTCGGCTGGGCCAAGACCATCGGCGGCATGGCCCAAACCGTCTATCGCGGCGTCAAAGGCGTGCGCTCGTGCGTCATCTTGACGGTGACCGCCAACAACCTGGCCCGGCTCCCTCCTCTTTTGGATGGGTGACGATGCCAGACGGCATCAAGGCAGACATTCTTATAACATGCAACAACGCGAAGCGCCGACAGTCTGCGCAAACGAAACCGTTCCGGCCCGCAGACTTCTTCAGCAGTCCGTTAATCGTTCCGCCCTTTCGGCGCAAAAGCTGTGGCACTTTTACCGGCCTGTGAGATCGCATTGACTTCCCACACGCGCCTTCGGGTCTTTGTCACAAAGAGCGCACAGCCCCCGATCAGGCGAAACGCAATTGGCCGATCCGTCGCTTGGCCCAAACGAGTGCCATCGTAAGACTGGTTATTGCACCCGACCTGTTCGGCACGGTAGTGAGATGAACCAAGCGGGAGGCGTTTTCGGGAATCGCCACCCAACAGCGCGCGAATCAGATGAACGCGGTCTCACCGAAATACTGGCGCGGCGGCGCGGGCGGATAGGCATCTTTGGATGGGAAACCAAGAGTATGGACAAACACTCAAATGATCCAACCGCTGACAAGCTGTCCATTCTGACGCGAAAAAATCCAATCGACCCGGTTTTCAGCGGTGCTGACCGAGAGTTCGACCTTGGTCGATTGGTCGGTATATTGTGGCAGTCCAAGTTCCGGGTCGCCACGAGTATGCTGGCAGGATTGGTTGGGGCGGCACTTCTTTATGCCAATACTCCGCCCACATATCAGGCCGATGCCCTGTTGCAGCTTGAGCAAAAAGGCTCGGCCCTATCTGTGCCAACCGGCCTTGTCCCCTTGATTGACGATGCCCCGCGCAGTGAAACCGAAATCGAGATATTGCGCTCTCGCATGGTTCTGGGGCAGGCGGTTGCCGAACTTAATCTGGACTGGGTCGTGTCACCCGCTCTGCTGCCAGTGGCCGGGAATATGCTTGCAAGGTATCGGGTGCCGCTCGTCGACCAGTTGGTTCCTGTTCGTTACGCGCGGCCCGGCGAGTCCCTGACGCTTGCACAACTGGTGGTGCCTCCGAACTGGTTGAACCAGAAGATTGTTGTTACTTCGCAAGGCGGCGGCAAGTTCACTTTGACGACCCCTTTGGGGCAGGTTTTGCGCGGCGCGGCCGGTCAACTGCTTGAACTTCCCGATCTGGGATTCGCGCTGAAGGTCGAGTCGCTCAACGCACCATCGGGTAGGGTGTATTTACTCTCCCAGTTAAACGAGAAGCGGGCAATCGATGGTCTAGGCGATCGTCTGAGCGTCAGCGAACGCGGCCGTTCTTCAGGGATCATCGGCGTTCGGGTGACGGGGGAAGACCTTCTGGAAAACGCCAGCGTGCTGAATGCCATCATTGGCGCCTATCAGCGCCAGAACATCGCGCGCAGTGCCGCGCAGGCGGACGGCAGCTTGACATTCCTTCGCGATCAACAACCGGCAGCAGAACAAAAGCTACGTGCCGCCGAGGACGCTCTGAAAGCCTTTCGCCAGGAGAAAGACTCCGTCGACCTTTCGATGGAGACGCAGACCATTCTGGCCCAAGTCTCGCGTGTCGAAGGCGAGCTTTCTGACCTGAAAAGCCATGAGGATGAGTTGGCGATGCGCTACAAGCCGTCGCATCCAACCTATCGTCTGCTTCTTGAGAAGCGCCAGAGCTTAGAGTCCGAGCTGGCAGGCCTGCGCGACCAGGTCAAGGCTCTTCCCGATACACAGCGCCAGCTTGTCAACTTGACCAGCGATCTGGAACTGGCCCAGAAGTTATATACAGACCTGCTGACCCGGTCGCAGCAGGTAGAGGTGCTGCGTGCGAGCACCATCGGAAACGTACGCATCATTGACGACGCGGTTCCCACTGAGGACGCCGTCGCGCCGCACCTTAATGTGATGCTGGGGCTCGGGATGGCTTTGGGGGCCATACTTGGTGTTATGTTTGTTCTTGTGCACAACTGGTTGGCAAAGCGAATCCAGGACGTCGCAGACCTGGAACAAAGGGGTTTGCTGGTTCTTGGCACGATCAACTACAATCGCGCCGCTGACACCTATAGCAGGCGTAGCCAAAATCTGCCCGTTTTTGCGATCACCGAACCCAACGACCTAACCACTGAGGCCTTTCGTTCGCTGCGGACCAGTCTGCATTTCGGCATGCTTGATGCCGAATCGCCGATATTGACCGTGACGTCCACACATCCAAGGGCAGGGAAGTCCTTCTTGGCGGCCAATCTGGCAGTCGTCGCCGCGCAGGCCGGGCAACGGGTTTGCCTGATTGATGCCGATCTGCGACGCGGGCAATTGCGACGGTATTTCGGGTTGCCCCGCACACATGCAGGATTGGCCGAGGTTCTGGCGGGTGACATCCAGCCACAGGATGCCATTTTTTCCACGACGCAGGTCGCAGGCCTGTCGGTTCTCACAACAGGCCGGTATCCTCCCAACCCGTCGGAACTGCTGATGCGAGCGGAGCTTTCGAAACTGATCGAGTGGTGTGGGCAGAATTTCGATCTGACCATCTTTGACAGTCCACCTGTTCTGGCAGTGACCGACCCGGTGATCCTGGCCCGTAGAACCGGCGCGACACTTCTGGTTGCCCGTCATGGCGTGACGCTGGCGGCAGAAATCGACAGTGCGATCAACACCTTTGCCAGCGTCGACCTGCGTTTTTCTGGGGCGGTGCTCAACGCATTCGATCCGCGAAAGGCAACGGAGGTGCGCAGTAAAGGGTATGGATATGGGTATCGCTATTCATACCCGCAGCGGCAAGACTGACATTCCGCCCGGACTGCCCGTCGTTGCACGGCTTCATGTGGGCCTCGGGTACAAGATTGCATGGGACCAAAGCACAGGGACGGCCTTTTAACACCCAGAATGCCGCAGAGCCGACATACAGAATTTTCGCGACGCGGAGAATGAGGATGCGATTGACGCTGCAACCAATGGCGGGGCGAAAGTTACTGACTGAGCGGCAGTCGTCTATGTCGTTCACCGGTCGATCACATTCTGGCTGGATTTGGCAGATCTTTGGCCGTGGATTGCTGCGAGGGCCCTGCCATCTGACTGCGCCTCAAAGGAGCATGCGCTGATGGTGCGCGCCGTGTTTTTGGTGCTGGAAACCGGCGGCACCGGCGGAACAGAAGTTTATGTCGAGGGGCTGGCGCGGCATCTTGCGGGTTATGGCAAGGTGACCGTAATTGCCCTGAACGCTGACGCAGCGGCGTTGCAGAACCGCTTTCCCGGGGTGAGCGTTGCCGCGGTCGAGGGGATCAAGGGGTTGAAAGCGCTGACGCAAACGCACCCAGATGCCATCTACAACCTGCATCTCTATTCGTCGCTTTTGCCCGCAGTCCAAGCCCTGCGTCGTGCGGGAGCGCTGGTTGTGACAACGCTGCACATGCCGCTTGGCCCTTGGAACATCTTGCACCGGATGCGGTGGCGTCTTGCGGTTGCGCGCTCGATCGCGGTCATCGGCGTTTCGGCCGCCTGCCTAACCGGTTATGGACCGCTGCTGAGTGGCAAACCCGTTGCAAAAGTGGCCGGGCCGATGCCCTTGGACATTCTGCCTTTGCCAAGGCCGGCGTTGCCACTCAATCCAGGCGACCTGTTCGAGGTGTTCTTTGTCGGGCGACTGGAACGCGAAAAAGACCTTTCCGTTCTGGTCCGGGCTATGCATGGGCTGCATGTCTAGCTAAGGCTGCGCAAACAAAACGGTATTTAGGGTCGTTGACAGCGTTGATTAGTGCAATTTGGGGTCTGTTGATAGTGTCCCAAATGCCCAGTAATTTTAGGTAGTTGT
>JBAXLX010000231.1:0-5752 GCA_037134595.1 Pseudomonadota bacterium | reverse complement strand
TAGAATGGCGCGATGCCAAGGTGCATATTCTGACCCATGCGCTGCACTATGCCAGTGCTGTGTTTGAAGGCGAGCGGTGCTATAACGGCAAGATCTTCAAATCTACCGAGCATTCCGAGCGGCTGCTGAAATCGGGCGAATTGCTTGATATGCCGATCCCTTACACCGCCGCCGAGATCGACGCTGCCAAGGTTGAAGTGCTTAAAGCCAATGGCCTGACCGACGCCTATGTGCGCGCCATTGCGTTTCGCGGCGCGGGCGAAGAGATGGGGGTTGCCGCAATGGCCAATCCGGTGCGGCTGGCGATTGCCTGCTGGACATGGGGGGCTTACTACGGCGATGCCAAGTTCAAAGGCGCCAAGCTGGACATTTCCAAGTGGAAGCGCCCCTCGCCCGAGACGATTCCTTCATCGGCCAAGGCGTCGGGTCTGTATATGATCTGCACCATGTCTAAACATGCCGCCATGGCCAAGGGCTGCTCGGATGCCATGATGTACGACTACCGCGGCTATGTGGCCGAGGCGACTGGCGCCAATATCTTCTTTGTGAAGAACGGCGAAGTGCATACTCCCAAAGCCGACGCCTTCCTGAACGGCATCACGCGGCAAACCGTGATCCAGATGCTTAAAGACATGCAGATCGTGGTGCATGAACGCCATATCATGCCTGAAGAACTTTCAGGCTTTGAACAATGCTGGCTGACCGGCACCGCCGCCGAGGTGACTCCGGTGGGCCAGATTGGCGAGCACATGTTTGAAGTGGGCGATCTGACCAAGCGGGTTGCGACCGAATACGAAAAGCTGGTCCGCGCCTGATACACTCTTTGGATGGGCCGCTGCGCCCATCCACCCCTAATCCCAAAGGATCAGATGCGGCAACCCGTCAGAGGTTTTATCGGACGATCTGCCGTCGCCGCCAATGGTCTTGCGAATCCGGCTGCGAAAGTTTGAAAAGCTGGCGAAGGTGACAACATCCACCGCTTTTTCAAGGGCAAGGGTCAGTTCGTATTGGCCGTCCGGCATCTCTTGCAGGCCAATCACTTCGGCCAGAAACGCTTGACCAAGGTATTGGCCGGGCACGATCTGGCCCAGATGCACCGGCGCGCGCGGTTCGTTGCCGATCGCGGCATGAAGGGTGTTCCAATCCTTCAGCCCGTAGCTTTTGGCCACCAGTTCCAGCGCTGCGGAATGGGACATGTCGCGGCCCTGCGCGGCAAGGTCTTTGCGGAGGAAGCGGGCTTGGGCCTTTGCGGCGTCAAGGCTGGGAAGCGGGGTCATGGCCTGTCCTGAGCGGGACGTGTTGCGTCGGGGCCTGCGTTGCCGATGCGTCCCGATGGGATCAGGGTGCGCCTTTGGTCCCCGGTTTCACCAAGTCTGCAGGCGGCAGGGACCGGACGCCCCTGCCATTGCCTTATGGCCGCAAGTGCCCTTGGTCAAGCCGTTACAGACTGTCGCGGCGCAAGGGGGTGGTGGAACAATGCAGCCCGCCGCCGTTTTTGTGGTTGGCGGCATAGGGGATGGTCTGCCAAGACACGCCTGCCGCGGCCAAACGGTCCAGCGTGCGGTTGGTCGCCCCTTCGGGCATCAAGACTTTGCCCGGTGCAATCGCCAGAGAGTTGACGATCCACGGATCATCGCCCGGATCGGTTTCGATATAGCGGATGCCGCGCGCGGTGAGATCTTCAAGGAAGGAATAGGGCAGGCCCATCGGGTTCAAGATCGCCAGATCGCGGTCGATCATCAGGAAAGACACATCCAGATGGATGTCGTAGCCCGTCAGTTCGACGATCAGCAGATCAACCCCTTGGCGTTTAAGCACCTCGCCCACCTGCTCGGCCCCTTCGCGGTTCACCCGCACGCCCGCGCCGATGGCGCAGGTCTTTTCGTTCAGCCATGCAAAGCTGCCGCCTTCCATGATGCCGCTGCCCGAAATGGTGCGCAGGATCGGGATGCCGATCTTGGCCAAGGTGCGGGTGACGGCCAGTTCTTCTCCGCGCCGGATGCGCGCGCCCATGCGGCAGACGATGGCCCCGCCTTTGACCATGATCACCGGATCGCGGGTGTAGATTTGCTTCAGACGGTTGCCCGCCTCGCCCTCCATATAATGCACCTCGACGCCTTCGGCTTGCAGGGCGGCCACAAAGCCGTCGTGCTGGCGCTGCATCAGGGGCAGGTCGGGCGGGGTGTCGGATTGGAAATACCAGCCCACGGCGGGGTCGCCAAAGCTGCCAATCTCGGCCAAGCGTTTGGCGGGGTCGACTACGTTCAACTCTGGCCCCGGACGGTGCATCAGGATCGCGCGGATCTTGCCCACGTCATTATCAATCCCCCAGACCCTGCCCCAAGAGGCCATCAGTTCGGTCGGGTCTTCAAACGGCGGCTCTGCCCCTGCGGCAAAGGTTTTGATCGTTTGGGTGTAGATCCAGTGGGCGTTGCTCATGGGATTGGCCTATATAGGGGGTCAGACGGCGGAGAAGGCGTTGTCGACGAAAAGCTGGGTGCCGTTGACGAATTCGGCATCGTCAGAGGCAAGGTATAGGGCGGCACGGGCAACATCTTCGGGCTGGCCAAAGCGGCCCTGCGCGGCTTTCAGGGCGGCTTCGGACACATCGACGCCAAGGGCTGTCAGTTCCTTTACCTCGCGCAATCCGTGGGGGGTTTCGATAAAGCCCGGGCATATGGCATTGCAGCGGATGCCCCTGTCGCGGAATTCAACGGCGATGGCGCGGGCGAACATGTGGCAAGCGCCTTTGGTGGCATCATACAGCACCTCGTTCGGGGTGGCGTAGACCGCCGAGATGGACGAGGTGCACACGATTGCCCCCTTGCCCACTTCTAGCATCATGGGCAGGACGGCGCGGGTCATCAGGTACATGGATTTGACGTTCACATCGAACAGAAAATCCCAGTCTTCCTCCTCCGTTTCCAAGAAGGGCTTAATCACAATCGTGCCCGCATGGTTGAACAGCACATTCACCGGCCCGAGCGCGGCTTTGACATTGGCCACAGCCGCCTCGACCTGATCTTTTTGCGACACGTCTGCCGTGGCAAAGACCACCCGCTTGCCAAGGCTGGCCAGTTCAAAGGCCAAAGCTTGGCCGGCCTGCACATTGCGATCGATGATGCCCACGGCGGCGCCTTCGGCGACAAACAACCGCACGGCGGCCGCCCCGCATCCGGTGGCCCCGCCGGATACGATGGCCACTTTTCCCTTTAGACGATCACCCATGGCACCCTCTGCGCTGCTTTGGCCCAAGGTAACATCGGGGCGGGGCTTGGCAAGGTCAGACGGTTTGTGTCAACCGCGCCAGCGCCCAAAGCGCGGCATCGGCTACGGTTGGGTCGGCGTCTTGGGTCAGGCGCTGGGCGTGGGGGATCAGGTCAGGGTCGTGCGAGTTGCCGATGGCATAGAGCACATTGCGCACAAACCGGTCACGGCCAATGCGCTTGATCGGGCTGCCAGCGAAGCGGGCGCGAAAGGTTGTGTCATCTAATGCCGCCAGATCGGCCAAGTCGGGCAGGCCGATCTTGGGCTGATAGCCCATCTCGGATGCCGCCACGGCGAATTTGTTCCATGGGCAGGCCGCCAAGCAATCGTCGCAGCCGTAAATCCGGTTGCCCATCAAGGCGCGCAGGTCAGGATCGACGGGGCCTTTGTGTTCGATCGTCAGATAAGAAATGCACCGCCGCGCATCCAATTGATAGGGCGCGGGGAAGGCTTTGGTCGGGCAAATGTCTAAACACGCGGTGCAGGTGCCGCAGTGCGAAGTTTCGGGGGCGTCAGCGGGCAGGTCCAGCGTGGTAAAGATCGCGCCCAAAAAGACCCAGTTGCCCAGATCGCGCGACAAAAGATTGGTGTGCTTGCCCTGCCAGCCCAACCCCGCCGCTTGGGCCAAGGGCTTTTCCATCACGGGGGCTGTGTCGACGAACACCTTGATCTCGCAATCGTGCTGGTCGATCAGCCAACGGCCCAAGCGTTTGAGGCGGCGTTTGACCAGATCGTGGTAATCTTTGCCCTGGGCATAGGCAGAGATCACGCCTTTGGTCGGATGATTTAGCCCTTCCAAAGGGTTGGTAGCGGGAGTGTAGGCTTCGGCCAGCATAATAATTGATTTGGCTTGCGGCCAAAGGGCCGATGGATCGCCGCGCCACGCCGCGCGGTCGGCCATCCACGCCATCTGACCGTGGTGGCCTGCCGCCAAGAATTCACGCAAACGGGGGGCGGCTTGGGGGATGGCGTGGGGTGTGGTGATGCCAATGGCAGAAAAGCCAAACTCCAAAGCGGTCTTGCGAAGGGATTGGGTGAATGCGTGCACGGGCCAGCCTTGGGTTCGGGCCTGTATCTGGCGGTTTGCGGGGCCTGCGGTCAAGCGCGGCTTTGGCCGCAGCATTTTTTGCAGGCGGGCGTCTGGATGGATTGCAAATGGCCTCAACCGAACCCAGATCAAAGACGAGGCCGAAAAGATGTGCTGCACTGTCGGGCATCTTTGGGGCGCTTGAGAAGGAGATACTCATGAACTTGGAAAAATTCACCGAACGCTCGCGTGGTTTTCTGCAGGCGGCGCAGACGATTGCCATGCGCGAAAGCCACCAGCGGTTGGCACCCGAACATGTGCTTAAAGCCTTGATGGATGACGAGCAGGGCTTGTCATCGAACCTGATCCGCCGTGCGGGGGGCGAACCTGCCCGCGTGAGTGAGGCTTTGGCCCTGACCTTGGCAAAGATGCCCAAGGTGACGGGCGATGCACAGCCGTTTATGGACCCGTCCTTGGCGCGCGTGCTGGACGAGGCCGAGAAGGTTGCCAAAAAGGCTGGCGACAGCTTTGTGCCGGTCGAGCGGATTTTGATGGCTATGGCCATGGTCGCCTCCAAAGCGAAAGAGGCGTTAGAGGCGGGGGCTGTCACGGCCCAAAAACTCAACACCGCGATCAACGAGATTCGCAAAGGGCGCACAGCCGATACGGCCAGCGCGGAATCGGGGTATGACGCGCTGAAGAAATACGCTCGCGACCTGACCGAGGCCGCTGCCGAAGGCAAGATTGACCCGATCATCGGCCGTGACGAAGAAATTCGCCGCACCATGCAGGTTCTGTCCCGCCGCACCAAGAACAACCCCGTGCTGATCGGCGAACCCGGTGTGGGTAAAACCGCCATCGCCGAGGGATTGGCGCTGCGCATTGTCAACGGTGACGTGCCGGAATCCTTGCGCAATAAAAAGCTGATGGCGCTGGATATGGGCTCGCTGATCGCCGGATCGAAATATCGCGGCGAGTTTGAAGAGCGTCTGAAAGCTGTTCTGAACGAAGTCATCAGTGCCGAAGGCGATATTATCTTGTTCATCGACGAGATGCACACGCTGGTGGGCGCTGGGAAATCCGATGGCGCGATGGATGCTGCCAACCTGATCAAACCTGCCCTCGCCCGGGGCGATTTGCACTGCGTTGGCGCGACCACGCTGGATGAATACCGCAAATATGTGGAAAAAGACGCGGCTTTGGCGCGGCGGTTTCAGCCTGTGATGGTCAACGAACCCACGGTGGAGGACACAATCAGCATCCTGCGCGGCATCAAGGAAAAGTACGAACTGCACCACGGCGTGCGCATTGCCGATGCGGCTTTGGTGGCGGCAGCAACCCTTAGCCACCGCTACATCACCGACCGCTTCCTGCCCGACAAGGCGATTGATCTGATGGACGAAGCCGCCAGCCGCCTGCGGATGGAGGTGGATTCCAAGCCCGAAGAGCTTGACGCCC
>JBAXLX010000230.1:0-5753 GCA_037134595.1 Pseudomonadota bacterium | reverse complement strand
ATCCCGCCCGAGGCTTGGATGGGTTCGGCGATAAATCCGCCGATCCGGTCGGCCCCCACGCGGGCGATCAGGGCTTCGAATTCGGCAATCAGGCTATCGCAAAACTGCGCCTCGCTCAGATGGGCGGGGCGGCGGTAGGGGTTGGGGACGGACAGGTGGTGGATACCGTCGTGTTTGTAGCGAAACTCCTCCACCCTGTCGCCGGGGCGCTTGCCCACCGATTGCGACAGATAGGTAGAGCCGTGATAGCTATACTCCCGCGCCACGATGTCGGTTTTGTCGGGGTTGCCGCGGGCATGATGGTAATAGCTGACCATGCGCACGGCGGTATCAACGGCGGTCGATCCGCCTGTGGTGAAATGCACGCGGTTCAGATCCCCCGGCGCAAGCTCGGCGATTTTGGCGGCGAGCAGCGCGGTGGGTTCGTTGGTCATATCGACGAAGGTGTTGGAAAAGGCCAAACGCTCGGCCTGCGCGGCAATCGCCTCGGCCATTTCGCGCCGCCCTAGGCCGATGTTGGTGCACCAAAGCCCGCCGACCGCATCCAGATACTGCCGCCCTTCAGCATCCCACAAATGGCACCCCTGCCCCCGTGCGATCACCAAAGCGCCCTCTTTTTCGAAGGGGCCAAAGTTGGTCCATGGGTGCAAGGAATGGCGGCGGTCCATCTCCCACAGGTTTTGGTTGGTCAGCGGGGCGAGGATTTGGGCGGGCATTTTGAATCTCCAGTCAATAGCGCCACCCTAGCAGAGCCGCCCCCCCGCGCCAATGACATTTGATCAAATTCCCTGCGCCCGCCCTTTCATCTTGGTCCAAATACTCATAGCATCGCCCACCCCGCACAGCAGCGCCAGCCCGCTTGCCTACAGCGTCGCGTTCATCGCCCCGCCGTCGAGCAATATGTTCTGCCCCACGATATAGCCCGCATGTTGGCTGCACAAAAACGCGCAGGTCGCGCCGAACTCGGCGGCGGTGCCGTAGCGGCGGGCGGGGATAGTGGCGCAGCGTTCGGCCCTTGCGGCCTCGACCGTAATGCCGCGCGTGGCGACGATACCCGCATCCAGTGCGGTGGCGCGGTCGGTGTCGTGGATGCCGGGCAGAAGGTTGTTGATGATCACACCGTAGGGGGCCACTTGGCGCGAGGTGCCGCCGACAAAGCCTGTCAACCCTGCGCGCGCGGCGTTGGACAGGCCCAGTTGGGCGATGGGGGCTTTGACCGACTGGCTGGTGATATTAACCACCCGCCCCCAGCCCTTGGCGATCATCGCAGGCATCAGGGCCCTCATCAGGGCGATGGGGGTCAGCATATTCGCCTCAATCGCTTTCAGGTAATCGGCTTTGGTCCAATTCTCCCAACTGCCGGGGGGCGGGCCGCCGGCGTTGGTCACCAGAATATCCACGCCCTCAGCCGCCGCCAAAACCGCTTGCAGCCCTGCATCCGACGTAATGTCGCCGCAGACGGTGACGACATTCACCCCAAAGCCGCGCAGATGGGCGGCGGTGGCTTCTAGCGCCTCGGCCCCGCGCGCGTTGATCACCAGATCAACGCCTGCCTCTGCCAAAGCCTCGGCACAGCCGCGCCCTAAGCCCTTGGACGCCGCCGTCACCAAAGCGCGTTTGCCTGTGATCCCCAAATCCATGATCTGCCCCTGAATTGCCCTAAGACCTTGTCAAAGCGGGCCAGCGGAGAGGAGTCAAGACCGTGGGGGCAGATGGGCCAGAACCGACCGTGCCGCGCGCAGGCCGGGGGCCTCGCCGCCTTGGCCCAAGCGGTCCATCGTCAGACGCATCGCGGCGCGTTGGTCGGCGGGGTTTTGAAGCACCTTGGTCAGGGCAGCGGCGATGGCGTCCGGCGTGCAGGCGGGGCCCAAAAGCTCTGGCACGCAGCGGGTGTCGGACACAAGGTTCACCAGCGTCACCGTATCGACCAGCGCCATGCGGCGCATCAGCCAGAAGGTGACGGGGTGCAGTTTGTAGGCGATCACCATGGGCGTCTGGTTGGCGGCCAGTTCCAGCGACACCGTGCCAGAGGCGGCAAGGGCCACATCGGCCAGCGCAAAAGCGGCGCGTTTTTCCGCCGGATCAAGGATCAGGCGAGGTTGAACGGCCCAATCTTGCGTCAGGCTGTGCACGAGGTCTTTAAGATGCGGCAAGGTGGGCAGGGCCACGTTTAGGTTGGGATGACCAAGCGCCAGCTTGGCCAGCGCCTGCCCGAAGATCGGGGCGAGACGGGTCACCTCTGAGCGCCGCGAACCGGGCAGGCACAGGATCATCGGGCGGTGGAGTGGGGCGAAGCGGTCGCGCTCTCGCGCTGTGGCCAAGGGCTCTGCCGTCACGGGGTGGCCGACGAAATCGCAAGTCATCCCCGCCGCTGTCATATAGGGCGGCTCAAAGGGCAGCAGGGCCAGCACATGGTCAATCGCCCCCGCCATCTTGGCCGCCCGCCCCGCCCGCCATGCCCAGACCGAGGGGGCGACGTAATGGATCGTGCGCAGCTTAGGGTTGGCGGCCTTGACCAGCTTGGCCACGCGCAGGCAAAAGTCGGGGCTGTCGATGGTGATCAGCGCCGAAGGCTGCGCCGCCACCGCCGCCGCAGCCGCTTGGGCGATGCGGCGTTTGAGGGGGAAATACTTCGGCAGCACCTCGGCCAAGCCCATGACCGACAGCTCCTCCATGGGGAACAGCGAGGTCAGGCCCTGCGCCTGCATAAAAGGCCCGCCCACGCCGCCAAAGCGAACAGCGGGGTGCAACTGGCGCAACCCCGCCATAAGGGCCGCGGCAAGCCTGTCGCCCGAGGGTTCGCCCGCGATCAGAAAGAAGCTTAGCGCGCCCACAGGAACAGGCCCGTTTCAGCGGCGATGGCTTGCATCTGGGGCAGGTCAAGGCAGATCACCGATCCGGCCTGAAAGGCCAAACCCGCAAGGCCCGCAGCGGCCACGGCGTGCAGCGTGGCGGGGCCGATTGTGGGCAGATCGACACGGCGGTCTTGGCCGGGTTTGGCGGCTTTGTAGAACAGGCCCTGCCCCTTCGGGCGCAGGGAGTGCGGCAGGGCGGCGACTTGGGCCAGCATTTGGTCGGTGCCGGGCAGTGCTTCGACCGCCAAGCACAGCCCGCCCGCGACCACGCAGCCTTGGCCGACATCGACCGACCCAAGGGCTGCGACAATGGCCGCGGCGCGGGTGGCATCGACTTGCGCTTGCGGCGGCAGAACGCCGGCCAAAAGCCCCGCTTGCGGCAACAGGCGCGGGGCGAGGGTTTCGATGCCGTCGACCGCAATGCCGCTGTCTTCGAACATGGCAAGAATGGCGCGCAGCGTGGCGTCATCGCCTGCGGCGAAGGCGGCCATCAGATGGGGCACCAATTGGGCGGTGGCGGCATCAAACAGCGCGGGGTCAAGGCGCGGGCGGCTGACGGCACCGGCAAAGGCCACGCGGGTGATGCCTTGGTCGGTCAAATGGCGCAGAAAGGGCACCAAGCGTTCGATGCGAAAGCTCAGGTCAGGCACCAAACCATCGGGTGCAAAGCCGTCCAAGGCGCAGACATAGGGGCGCTCGGCCAGTTCAGCCACCACAGCCGCAGCCAAAGCCCCCCGCCCTGCGACAAGTGCCAACCGTGTCATGTCGGCGTCAGGAAAGAGCGGTCAGACCCCGACAGGATGAACGCCGCCATCAAGCGCACCTCTTCGGTGTCAGCGGTTTCAGCCAAGCGGCGGGCGCGGTCTTGAAAGGCGCCCTCGCCCTTGGCCAAGGTCTCATAGGCGTGCCGCAGGGCCGAGATCGCCGCACGGTCCAACCCGCGCCGTTTCAGGCCCACAAGGTTCAACCCGTCCAACACACCGCGCGGGCCTTGGACCAGACCGTAGGGGATCACATCATGGGTCACCATGGTCACAGCCCCGATAATAGCCCCCTGCCCCACGCGCACCCATTGGTGAATGCCCGAAAGGCCGCCCACAATCACATCGTCGCCAAGCTGGCAATGGCCAGCAATGGCGACTCCGTTGGCCAAAATCACCCGGTCGCCCAAGCGCGCGTCATGGCCGACATGGGCACCTGTCATCAGCAGGCAGTCATCGCCCACTTGCGTGACCCCGCCGCCACCCTCGGTTCCGGTGTTCAGCGTGACGCTTTCGCGGATCTTGCAGCGCGCGCCGATGATCAGGCGCGTGCGCTCGCCGCGAAATTTCAGGTCTTGGGGCACTTCGCCCACGGTGGCGTGGGGGAAGATCACGCTGTCAGCGCCCACATCTGTCCAGCCCGTCACCACGGCATGGGACTTCACCTCGACCCCGTCGCCCAAGGTGACATCGGGGCCAATCACGCAGAACGGCCCAATGCGCACCCCCGCGCCCAAGCGCGCCGCAGGATCGACGACCGAGGAGGGGTGAACAGACATCTTACGCCTTGGGCAGATCGAACATGGCGGTAAAGGTCGCCTCGGTGGCCAAATCGCCGTCTACCGTGGCGCGGCCTTCGAATTTCCAGACCTTGCCACCGCCGCGGATCGCTTTGACATGCAATTCCAGCACATCGCCGGGCACAACCTTGCGGCGGAATTTCACATTGTCCACACCCATGAAAAACACCTTGGCCTGTTTGTCGACCAGATCCATCGACAGACCGACCAACACCCCCGACGTCTGCGCCATGGCTTCAATAATCATCACACCGGGCATGATGGGCATATCGGGAAAATGGCCCTGAAAATGCGGCTCGGAATTGGTGACGCATTTGATGCCGACACAGCTTTCGTGCAAGACCACATCGCGCACCTTGTCGATCAGCAAGAACGGATAGCGGTGCGGGATGATCCGCTTGATCAGCGCGAGATCGGCCTCGTGCACCTGTGTGGGTGTCTGTGTCATATCGTCCCCCTTCGCACCCCTTCAGGGAGCCTTATTTCCCCCGTGACTAACAACTTGGCACAGGCAGGACAAGCGGGCTTGGGCTTTAGGCGCGGGGCTTATGGAGCAGTGCCTGTGGTGCCAAGCGCTGTGCCATCGGTCGGGGCAGGCCGGCGCGGGCCCGTGCTGCCCGGCGTGCTGCCATCGCCCAAAGACTCGTTCACGGCGGCAATCGCGCGGTCGGTGACATCAATCGAATCAAACACCACCACAACGGCCGAACGGTTCAAAATCGCAAATGCGCCCATTTGCTGCATCACCTTGGCCAAAACCGGCCCAACGGCTTGGAAGAAGGCTTTGCGCCCCTCTTCGCGCTGAGCCTTCATCGCGTCAATTTTGGCGGCTTGATCGGTGCGGACCTGTTCTACCTTGGCGTCAAAAGCATCTGCCAAGACTTGAAAGGCGCTGGCCGCCATGGTGGGGCGCTTTTGCGTCAAATCCGCCTCTTCGGCGGCCAAGTCCTGCTCCATCTTGCGGTTCTCGGCGGCCAAAGCTTGGGTGGCCACACCCAAGCGCGCCTCAAGCGCCTTGCCGTAGAGCGATTCGGCGTAAAGGCGGTCTTGATCCAGCGTCAGGATCTGCGACGCGGGGACTGCGGTTTGCGCTTTCAACGGGGTGCCCGCGACCCCGAACGCGCCCAGACTGACCGCAAACAGCCCGAAAGCAAAAAGCCTGACAAAGGCCCGCCCTTTTGGCCACTGCGGCATCACCACACCTTTAGAATTTGGTCGCGATGGTAAAGTCGAAGGTTTGCTCTTTGTCATAGTCTTCCTTCGCCCCGGCGCGGGTAAAGTCAAAGCGCAACGGCCCCAAAGGCGTGGTCCAATACAGCGTCAGGCCCGCCACAGTG
>JBAXLX010000229.1:0-5780 GCA_037134595.1 Pseudomonadota bacterium | reverse complement strand
ACCGATGCGGGTCTGGCCCTCAGCCAGCGCCATCTCGCGGCTTGAGCAGACCTTCGATTGGGTGTTGGGGCTTTGCGAGGACGAGCGTCACCTGGTATGGTGGCGGGCTGCACGCAGGCCCTGGAAGGAGATCACCTACGAGTTGGGCGTCGATCGTTCCACCGCGTGGCGGCAGCACAAGCTGGCGCTGACCAAGATCGCTTCCCGCCTCAATGCTGCAACTGCATAAAGTGTTGCAACACTTTTTCCTTCGACAGATGCAACATATCCGTGCTATCTGAAAGGCATGATGGGGAGAGTGTGTCGGACGACAGTTCTCCCCGTTTTCGAACTGGGTCTGGGTGGTTCGCCATAATGCATTTGGTGAGCGAGTTCTCGAAAAAACTGTCTCCACCCAAAATGTTGCACCGCCTAACCCATTGATAATGAACGGGTCCCTCCTGTTTGTAACCGTCTTCGGGGGGGCGAGGCCCAAGGCTTTCCCAGTGACACCCATAAAAACACCCGTTTCGTTTCGCTTTGCACGAAACCCCAATGAAACAAGGGGCTGACGGCCGGAAAACTTCCGCTGAACCGAAATGGAAATCACACCCCATTTCGTTTCGCGGATCCCCGGTTTGAAGTGGCGAGCCCTACAAGAATATTCTTACGTTCGCCATGCACTTAGCCCCCGACCCTGCTATAGAACTTCGCGGTAAATCTGGATGGCATCGTCGCGCGATAAGAAACGTGGATTGTTCGCAAGAAGGCGCGTCACCTTCAAAACACCGTCGGCAAGGCCTGGCAAATGCTCTTCGCGAATCCCAAAATCGGCCAGATGTTTGGGGATGCGAATGTCCTCGGCGAGCAGTTTCATAGTTTGGACAGCCAAGAGCGCTTGGTCGCGCTGTGAAAGCCCGCTGGTTTGTGCCCCAAGAACCCCTGCAATCTCTGCAAACTTCTGCAGGTTTCCAACCAGGTTGAAAGTCAATACCGGCCCCATCATGATGCTATTGGCGACGCCGTGGGGAATATGGAATTCAGCCCCGATCGGATAGGCAAAAGCATGCACCGCCGTAACACCGGCATTGGCGAAAGCGATACCGGCCAGCATGCTGCCTTCCAGCATGGCTGCCCTTGCCGCGATGTTGCTTCCATCCGCATAGGCGGACCGCAGGTTCTGCGATATCAGCCGGATCGCCTGTTTTGCCAGAGTATCCGTCACAATACTGGCATTTTTAGACGTAAAGGCTTCAACCGCATGCAGCAAAGCGTCCATGCCGCTTGCGGCTGTCACAGATTGCGGCGCACCAACAGAGAGAGCAGGATCATTGATGGCGACGACCGGAAACAGAAAGGGGCTGACGATGCCCTTTTTCAAATGCTCGGTCTCATCCGAAAGAATCGCGATATGCGTCACTTCGCTGCCGGTTCCGGCAGTTGTGGGGATCAATATCAGCGGAAGACCGGGCGATTTGACGAGGTCAACGCCGAACATAGTGGCAATCGGCTGCTCTGTTCTTGCAAGGATTGAGGCAACCTTGGCAATATCCATAGCAGAACCGCCGCCAACGCCAATGATCAGATCGGCATCAACTTCAGCGGCGAGACGGGCACAAGCTTCAGCCGTTTCAATCCTTGGGTCAGGCTCCACTGCGCCGAAGATATGGGTCAGTGCCCCTGTACTCGCCGCCAGATCCTGCACGCGGCCCGCGATCCCTGCGGCAATGACCCCCGGGTCCGAGACGATCAGCACGGTGGCTGGCGCAAACCTTTTCAACTCCCCTGAGAGGCCTTCCAGAGCCCCGATTCCAAATCGGATGCGGGGGGTGGTTTGAAACAGGAATTGTCTGGCCACGTCAGTCATACATCTCTCCAGGAGCGTGCTTGAAGGTCCGCCATAGGTCGGGATCGTGGCCCGTCACCACCATCGCTTTGGTATTTTCGGCGATGGCATGCAACTTGCGCACAGACTGGGCTGCATCGACCGACGAGCAGACAAGTCCTGGCAATGCCTTTTCTTGCCAATGGTCCATCGTATAGGCGGCGTCTATTGCTAGCAGGATCGGGCCCGTGTTTGGAAGGGTAATCAAAAAGGACTGATGTCCCGGCGAATGGCCGGGCGTGAAAATCATCCGCACCACACCGTCGTTGAACAAGTCATAATTATCAGAATCCAACCCCTGCAGGTATTTCCACTTCAGGCCTGGCTTATCGAAATCAGCGCGGATATAGGCGCCAGCGGAAAACCAATCCGGGTTGAAGGCATAGTTCCATTCGATGCGCTGGACATAGTGCGTGGCGTTTGGAAACCGCCCAATCGCGCCCGAATGATCAAGATGCAGGTGCGATTGCAAGACATAAGCCACGTCTTCGGGACGCACGCCAATACCGGCCAGTTGGTCGACGCAGTTTTCATGCCGGCCCATCACCGGATCATAGGCATCAATCACCGCCCCCCAATGTTTGCGCTTGTCGACAGCCACCTCTGCCGCATTGCCGCCATCGATCACGATGTTTCCGCGTGGATGGCGCAGAAAGAACCAAGGCACCGGTATTTCAAAATCGGAATCTGCACCTTGGTTCATCTTGATATACTTGGTCTTGGTTCGCAGCGTACCTGTCTGAAACATGTGAAGTTCGATCGCCGAAGACGCTCTTTGGCGGGATGAACCATGTGCAAAGTCAGCGCCCTTGAACTCAACAATCTTCATCTTGCTGACCATCTTTCGCGGCTAAGGTTTAGGTTCGGCTCTTGGATGCGCTGATCACTCTCAGGAACACGGATAGCTTTCAGCCAAGCTGCGCGCCACCAAGACCGAGGCGCCTTCGCTGGCGTGATCGGGATGATTGCGCATCCAAGTGACAAAGACATCGAAGATGTTGGCAACTGTCGCCCCATCAGGGTTTGCGTGGCTAGAGCCTCCCACCACGTTACCGCACATCGAGGCGTCAGAAACGCCGTTAATATAGCCGGCACAGAGTGAGAAGTTGGTGAAATAGACCATCGAGTCACTTTTGGGCGTGTCACACAGCGCCAAAAGCTCGGCACCATTCAGGCTTTCAGCGCGGGCATCCAAAGTCACACCGCCTAAGATCAAGATCGCGGCAGCCAGAGTGTTAAAGCGCATAAAGGTCCTCATGTGTTGCGACTTGGTGGCAGGGTCTCACCGCGTTCTCGCTTGAAACGTTCGGCCTCAGCCTGTGCCAGATCGGGTGACGAAAAGACCTTGTCCTCAAACAAAATGAAGGGTTTGGCACGATCAGCATTCAACTGGGCCACGCACCATTCCGTGTCAGGCTTAGTGCAAATGACCATATAAGCCCCAGCGATTGGCCCGTAGCGGCGGTTGTTCAGCGTAAACAGGCTTTCGCCAAGATCATTCATCTTGTCGGCGTCCAGCCCCTTCAAAGCCGCCTTTTCCAGATCATTCGGTGGGTCGGCCGATGCCCCCAGCATCGGCTTTCCATCCGGCCTGTCTGCCATATTGATCAAAGTTCCCTTGGTCATCTCAGACATCTGGCACTCTTCCTTTCATTTAAGCATCGGTGTGATGCATGGCCTATGGAAGTGGTCCATCTTTCAGGAAGCCCTTCAAAGCGTTGTTCATGATGGTTGAGACATTGTTGTCGTAGTTGTTATGCGAAAGGCTGCCACACCACGACAAAGAACCCGGCGCAAAAACGGCGCCGTCCTGCGGTGTCTTGTAATACACCATATCGGCGCGAACCATCGGGTTTTCTGTGCCACCCCCATAATACCCTCGAACCGAGAAATGTATTTCCTCGTTTACTTGCAGCATTAGATTGGTATGCCCTTCAGACCGCGCCAACAGAAAGGCGTTGTGAGGTGTCCCGAAATCCAGATCGTAGCGATCCAGTTCCAATCCAGCAGCGCCCCCGCCGACAAGCCCAAAATCGCCGATAATCTCGTCGTCGCTGATCCCGTTGAAGAACCATTTGCATTCCGGACGCTTACTGTCCTTGGCGCGCCGATAATATGACGAAACGTCAAAACCGTAAGCGGTGAAGGTGACGCCGCACAGTTTGCTGGGGATACGACCCCGGGCCCGCCACATACCGCCATATTTGCCGTCGAAGGCATTGTTGTATTCACCGGGGTTCGATGTCCAAGCGCGCGTGCCAGCTTCGCCTTTGCGCACCTCGATGATGTTGAAGTTGTCTGGATGAAACTCGCTGATCCAGTAAAAACCGTTGGCCCCCAGATACATCCAGCGCCCGCCCTGAAGCTGGTAAGTCTCATAGGCCGTGAACATCCGCTCGGAGGCATATTCCGGGTGGCTGCCTGTCAGAACCACCCGGTACCGCTTCAGCAAGTCCACGCCCTCGCGGTGCAGGTCCTCGTCCGTCAAGACATCAAACTCATACCCCTCGTGCTCCAGCCAATCGGTCAGATGCAGGTCACCGTTCATTTGCCATAACGACGGCGAAAGCCAATGCCGATATTTTGGGCGTAGGTTCAAAATTGGACGCAGGCGCGAAGAATAACTTACGCCGGAGCCATCAGAATGCAGCGAGTAGGTCGATAGTCCATATTCACGATGCTCGTTCAGGAACAGATCTGACGCGTTGAGAACGGGAACCTTGCCCGCGAGCAATTGCGCCACGACCGAATTTGTTCCCAAATTGTCATTGGCGTAGGCCATGTAGGAATTGTTGGGCATGATAAAGGCGATTTTGGAGGTCGCCTTACCGATGGGAGGGCGCACCACAAAAGGGATGTAGTCCTCTGTATCAGCTGAATCCTCGCTGCCTATGCGCAAGCGCGCGGCATAAATCCCGCTGCGCAATCCTTCCGGAATGGTCCATTCGAAGTCCACATCCCAGCGGGCATCATCGATGTCGTCGTCATGAAAATGAACTGCGCCATATTCATCCGGGGCATGATGATAGATCATCTCGTCACCGGTCCAGTTATGGCCCGTCATCGCGCGGCAGGGCATGTTGATCGTATGGCCGTTCAACATATTGGCAGAAGTGTCGATCACATAGGTCGATGCGATGTGCTTAGTGATGTTCGCCTGAAAGTCCCAAGCCCCGACAACGTCGGCGCGCAGATCGGCTGAGCAGCCCCGATACCCCTTGGCCAGATTGGCAATCTCAGACCGCGACAAGGCGCGTTTTGACAGGCGGGGGCGGTCAATCTTGCCGTTATAGACATGGGCCTGCTCAGGCAGTTCCACCGGCGCTTGGGCTTCTTTGTAATGCCCCCCCAATATTTTTCGCCCGCTCCGCTCCACCTTGGTGGAGGCTGCAAACAACAAAGGCGCATCATTGATCGCAGGAGAGGTGCCATTGATCGTTTGCGTGGTCGCGGTGGTTTCATCGGCCGGGTGCAGAACGGCCATGCCAAGGCCGCCATTGGTCGCCGTGACGACGGGCATCTGGTAGAGCATGACTTTGCCCGAAGCAGCATCATAGCTTGCCGCTGCAAGATACCATACTTTTGTCAAAAGCTTCTTGCCGCTTGATAGGACTGTCACCTGCCCATTGGTGCCGCCGATCATGACCGAGAGACACCCCTTGTCATCGATAAACAGGCCATAGCCAGTCTTTTTGACCTCGTTCCACTTGGTCAGCAAACCCTGCCGCCCCTTCCCGGGGGTTGTTGGGAAGATATAGGCTTGCAGGGTAAAGCTCTCGACGTTCAGCCGTTCGTCTTGAGGGACCACCACATAAGAACCACCGTGGATGCGTTGGTTACGGCCCTTGAAGTTACCGTTGCAAGTGGCGCTGATCAATTCTTCCTTATAGCCTGGCCCATCGGGGTTTGTGTCGCC
>JBAXLX010000228.1:0-5787 GCA_037134595.1 Pseudomonadota bacterium | reverse complement strand
GGTCAGCAAACGGTCACCCAGATGGCCGCTTGCCGCAGAAAAGGCCGACACCATCGCGGCGGGAATGGCCTGATCGGCCAGCAAATTCCCGCCAGCCGCCACGCCGTCCCCCTCGGCAGCGCCCCAGATGCCAAGGGCGTTTTGCCCCGACCATGTGGCCGTGCGCCCCTGCGCATCGACACACACAAGCTGGCGGTATTCGGGGAAGTTTTCCTGCGCCACCGCCTGCGCCACCGCTTGGGGGGCAGAGTGGCCAGAAGCCAGCAGGTCCAGCATAACATCCCCCAAAGCGGGGTTGGTGATATTCTGGCTCGCCGCCGCCCCCACCCCCGCCCGCGCATAGGCACACCGCGCCGCCACCGCCGGAGAGGAGGAGGAAATGGCCATTCCAAACTGGCCGGTCTGCGCGCAGCGGGCGACGATGGAGAATGTCATATCAGTCTGGTATCACAGCAGTGGCGTCAATTTCCACCAGCCAATCGGGCCGCGCCAAGGCCACCACCGTCAAACCGGTGCAAACCGGATGCACGCCGCGGATATATTCGCCCATGGTGCGGTATACCGCCTCGCGGTGGCGCACATCGGTCAGATAGACCACCAGCTTGACCAGATCTTCCATCTTGCCGCCGGCCTCTTCGATGATTTGCTGGATGTTTTGCATCACCTTATGTGTTTGCTCCACCGGATCATGGCTGCCAAGGTTCACCGCCGTGTCCAGATCTTGCGGGCAAGCGCCGCGAAACCACACCGTGCGCCCGCCGCGCGTGACCACGGCATGGGCCAGATCATTATCTAACCTTTGTTCGGGATAGGTGACTTTGGTATTGAAAGGGCGGATGCGTTGGTGGGCCATTTTGCTCTCGAAAGGTTCAGGATAGGGTCAAACAGGCGGGTGGCCTGCGCCGTCATAGGCCAGATAGGCGCGTTGTTTGGCAATATGGTCTGCCACATGTTTGGCATCATACCAAACACCCCAGATGAACGACGACCCCCGCCGCGATTGGTAGGGCAGGCCAAGGAAATAAACGCCCGGTTCCGCCGAAACCCCGCGCTGGTGCTGGGGGCGGCCCGCGCTGTCAAAGGCGTTGACCTGCAGCCAGTCGTAATCACGCTCAAACCCCGTGGCCCAGAGGATCGTCGTAATACCTGCGTCTTGCAGGTTGAGCTGCAAGATTGGATGGGTCAAACACTCTGGATCAGGTCCGATGATATGCGCCTCAGGTTCGGGAGGCAAGGTCAGACCGGTGCGGGTCACGAAGTCGTCAGCCTCTTGCAGCACCGAAAGGTAATCGGCATCGCCTTTGGCGATATTCGTGCCAAGGTCGGGGGCAAAGCGTATGGTGCCGTCGTCAAAGCCGTTTGCCTTGCCCAAAAGAACCATGCCCTTGGCGGCAAACCTGCGGAAATCCACCGTCTGCCCGCCATGCGCCCCGCTGACCGCAATGGTGACATGGGCCGAGCCGGGGGTATATTCGGCATCCCATTTGTTCAAAACACCCAGCCACCAGACAAAATCCCGCCCGCGATAGCTGCGCGGCGGACGGCCGTGCGGGCCGACGGACAGGTACACCTTGCGCCCCGCTTCCAGCAATTCGGCCGCAATCTGCGCACCAGACGAGCCTGCACCCACCACCAGCACCGCCCCTTGAGGCAGTTGCGCGGGGTTGCGATAGGCGCTGGAGTGCAACTGGGTTATCGCGCTGTCTTGCGGCACCAGATTGGGCAAGATGGGCCGCTGAAAGGCACCGGTGGCGGCCACGACATAGGTCGCCTCAAACGCACCGGCAGAGGTTTGCACGCGAAAGCCCGCCTGCCCCGGAAGGCGGCTGGCTTCGGTTACGGTCACACCGGTACGAATGGGGGCTGCGATCTTTTGCGCATAGGCCGCGAAGTAATCGGCCACAGCCTCTTTGCCCACAAAGGCATCGGGATGCGCACCGGCAAACTCCATGCCCGGAAAGCGGTCGTGCCACGCCGGACCATTGGCCACCAGCGAATCCCAGCGTTCCGACCGCCAGCGCTCTGCAATCCGCCCGCGTTCCAGCACCACATGGGAAATGCCGCAGCGCGACAGATGCTCGCTCATCGCCACGCCAGCCTGACCGCCGCCCACGACCACGGCTTCGACCTTTTCCACTGTTGGTGCTGGGGTGATCTGTGCCATCTCTGTCCCTTCGCCGATTTAGAACGCCGCACTCTTACCTTGGCCTTGGTTAATGCCAAGCAGAAAAACACGCAGGTGCGATTAGGTGTGCGCTAAAGCCCAGCGCGCAATCGCGGCGGGGTCTTCGGGCAGGCGGGTGGCCATGTCGCCGGTAAAGGCCAAAAGGTCAGGCAGGTTTAGGGCGCTCACACCCACCAAAACGGGCAGACCAAGCTCTAGCGCCTGCACAATCAAGGGCACATAGCCGCGCCCTGCGGCCTCAAGCTTGCCAAACTTGTTCACCACCAGCACCTGCGCCCCCGCGCCGCGCGCCGCCACCTGCATCACAGCATCTTCCAGCGCGTCCCCGTTCAAGCGGCAGCCTTTGGCATGTTGGCCAAGGTTTTGGTTGATGCGGATCACCGGCCCGTCGGGGATAACTTGCAGCAACATATCGCAAGAGGGATCGTCGGTTTCCAAAGCAAAGGTCCCCCACAACCGCACCCCCGCCGCCTGCAACTGGCGCACCGCGGCCGTGATGCAGGCATCCGTCTGCCCCCGCCCCGCCAAACTGACATATCCGATATTCAAAGCGCCCCCCAAGTTCGGGGCAGAATGCGCTGAAAGGGGGGCAGGGGGAAGAGCTTAAGGCTTTGCACGCAGCAAGCTTGCCACTGCACAATGAGGTCTGACCCATTCGGCCTTGGCAGGGCTTAGCCACGTTATCAATTCAAGGATATTTGCATAGTCTTGCGAAAGGTTGCGATGAAAGATCGGTTCGTGATGCGCGATCTTGTTGCGCAACGCTCTGGTATTTTCGCATCGTGCTTTGATTGCGGCTTGGTCAATCGCGCGTGGTAAATCTGGAAAGCTGATGTGCAGATTGGCCCACAGATCTGGCGTGTATTTTTCCAAGAGCATGTTTTCCCAAAATCCAAATCCAAGTTCTGCGGTCATGCGCCCAGGTATCTGGCGCGTGCCCCTTTTGTTTGGTCCTTTCTTCCGCTCTTTTCACGATCCCAACGCCCTTTTTCTCCAGAAGGCGAAAAAAGGTAGCGTCTTGCCACCACGGGTCGCAGTACACCTTGGCCAGACGCCTGACGATCAGATTTCGAAGGCCGATTTCTACAGCACAGAACAACGGCAGGAACCCTGCGCCGATCTTCATGTTCCAAGCATAAAGCTGCAAAGCGCGGTCCAAGTCTTGGCCCGCTGCCTTCCGGTAGGGGCCAAGTCTTTGCGCTGAAATGATTTCTTCTAGGGCAAATGACATTATTTTTTGAACGCGACACAGATGATAAACTTGTATTAGCCAACCACAAATGAATTTAGTTGACAACCTTTGAGCTATCGAATAACGGAGGTCGAGTAGACTGAAGCGTCAAGCCCTCAAATCAGACAGATCCCCGCGACAGCCGAAAGGTCCTCGCGGGGTTTCGCATTTTAGGCCCGTCTCCTAGTCAACCCCGTCTGCCCACCACCGCCACGCCCAGTGTTTCTAACACCTTCGCCTCGATCTGCGCGGCGTCCATGCCGGCGGTGCGGTACATGGCCTCGGGCGAGGCGTGGTCGATGAAGGTGTCAGGCAAGACCATGCTGCGGAATTTCAGGCCTGTGTCAAAGACGCCCTCTTCGGCCAGCAGATGGGCGACATGCGAGGCGAAGCCGCCGATGGCACCCTCTTCTATCGTGATCAGCGCCTCGTGGGTGCGTGCCAGATCAAGGATCAGGTCGCGGTCCAACGGTTTGGCAAAGCGGGCGTCGGCGACTGTGGGGGGCAGGCCGCGCACGGCGAGCAGTTCGGCGGCCTGCAGCACTTCGGCCAAGTGGGTGCCAAAGGACAAGATCGCCACGCGCGCGCCCTGCCGGATCACGCGGCCTTTGCCGATGTCCAGCGGCACGCCTTTGGTGGGCAGGTCCACCCCCACGCCGTCGCCGCGCGGATAGCGAAAGGCGATGGGGCCGTCGTTATGGGCGGCGGCGGTGGCGACCATGTGGACAAGTTCGGCTTCATCGGCTGCGGCCATCACCACCATGCCGGGCAGGTTGGCCAGAAAGGCCACGTCAAACGCCCCGGCATGGGTGGCGCCATCGGCCCCCACCAGCCCCGCGCGGTCAATCGCAAAGCGCACGGGCAGGCGTTGGATCGCCACATCATGCACCACCTGATCATAGCCGCGCTGCAAGAAGGTGGAATAGATCGCACAAAACGGCTTCATCCCCCCCGCCGCAAGGCCCGCGGCAAAGGTGACGGCGTGTTGTTCGGCAATGCCCACGTCAAACACGCGCTTGGGAAAGCGCCCTGCCATCAGATCAAGCCCCGTGCCATCGGGCATGGCAGCGGTGACGGCGACGATCTTGCTGTCGTCCTCGGCGGCGCGCAGCAGGGCTTGGGCGAAGACCTTGGTGTAAGAGGGCGCGTTAGAGGCCGCCTTTTTCTGCTCGCCCGTCAGCACATCAAACTTGGCGCGGGCGTGGCCCTTGTCGGCGGCCTGTTCGGCCGGAGCATAGCCTTTGCCCTTTTTGGTGATGACATGAATCAGCGTTGGCCCTGTGGCCCGCGCTTTGACCGTGCGCAGAACAGGCAAAAGCTGGTCTAGGTCGTGGCCATCAATCGGGCCGATATAAGAGAAGCCCAGCGCTTCAAACAGCGTACCGCCCACGTTGATGCCCTTAAGCAGTTCCTTGGCCCGCCGTGCGCCTTCTTGGAAGGGTTCCGGCAGCAGGCTGACCATGCCTTTGGCGGCTTGTTTGATCTCTTGAAAGGGCGCACCTGCGTAAAGCCGCGACAGATAGGTTGACAGCGCCCCCACCGGCGGCGCGATCGACATGTCGTTGTCGTTCAAGATCACGAACAGCCGCCTTTTTAAGTGGCCTGCGTTGTTCATCGCCTCAAACGCCATGCCGGCTGACATGGACCCATCGCCGATCACCGCAATCGCATCGCCCGGATCACCGCCCAGTTCCGCCGCCATGGCAAAGCCTAAAGCCGCCGAGATCGAGGTTGACGAATGCGCCGCCCCGAACGGATCATAGGATGATTCGCTGCGTTTGGTGAACCCCGACAGGCCGCCTTCGCTGCGCAGCGTGCGGATACGGTCGCGCCGTCCGGTGAGGATCTTGTGCGGATAGCACTGGTGGCCCACATCCCAGATCAGCTTGTCACGCGGTGCATCAAAGACGGCGTGCAGCGCCACGGTCAGTTCCACCACGCCCAACCCCGCGCCCAAATGCCCGCCTGTGACGGACACGGCCGAGATCGTCTCGGCCCGCAGCTCGTCGGCCAAAAGCTTTAGCTCGCGGTCAGTCAGGGCTTTCATGTCAGCGGGCAGGTGCACCCGATCAAGGGTGGGGGTGGCAGGGCGGTTGGTCATGGGTGCTTAACTTTCCCGGGCAATCACAAAACGTGCCGCGTCGATCAGGGTCGCGGCTTTGGCCCCATAGGGGGCAAGGCAGGCTTCGGCTTGGGTGATAAGTTCGGCGGCACGGGTCTTGGCCCCATCCAGCCCCAACAAAGACACGAAGGTGGCCTTGCCAGCGGCTTGGTCTTTGCCCAACCGCTTGCCCGCTTTGGCAGGGTCGCCTTGCACATCCAAGATGTCATCGGCAATCTGAAACGCCAAGCCCAACGCCTGCGCATAGCC
>JBAXLX010000227.1:0-5791 GCA_037134595.1 Pseudomonadota bacterium | reverse complement strand
CCATGTTCCCGTGGGCGAGGATCAAAAGCAGCATCTGGAACTGTGCCGCGACATTGCGATCAAGTTCAACAACGACTACGAGGTGGATTTCTTTCCCGTGGTCGAACCTGTGATCGAAGGCGCCGCCACCCGTGTTATGTCACTGCGCGATGGCACGGCGAAGATGTCAAAATCTGACCCGTCAGACCAAAGCCGCATCAACCTGACCGATGACGCCGACACGATTTCCAAGAAGATCCGCAAGGCCAAAACCGATATGGACCCGCTGCCCGACCATATCGACGGGCTGAAAGACCGGCCAGAGGCGAAGAACCTTGTGAATATCTATGCCGCTTTGGCCGGCCATACCCCCGCCCAAGTGATCGCCGACTATGCGGGGGCACAGTTTGGCACCTTTAAGCCCGCCTTGGCCGATCTGGCCGTGGCCAAGCTGGAACCCATCACGACCCAGATGAACCGCCTGATGAAAGACCCCGCCGAGATCGACCGCATCTTGGGCGCAGGCGCTGTGCGCGCCGATGCCTTGGCGCGGCCCGTGCTGGAACAGGTCTATGACATCGTGGGCATGATCCGCTCGCGTCCGGTGTGATCGCACCCTCAAGGCGAGAATCGCCTTGGGGCAGCGCGCCGGATTTTACCAAATACGCCTTGGTCGAAATCCAAGGCGTGTTTTTTTGTGAAATATATTCTTTTCAGGGGCTTAAACGCCAAGCAGCCGCCCCGCGACCCTGTCACGGAATCGATTCAAATCCCGCCGATACTCGTCTTAGAGTAACCTGCCTCTTTCCCGGATGCCCGCGCCTGTCCCCGCAGCTGGGCCTTTGACTCACCGGGCTTAAGCCCCTGGACCTTTTCAGGCCGGGGGCATTTTTTTGTCAAAGATGTTGATGTGCGCCGAGCTGATCGTTTGGGCTGAGGAATGCGGGGGATTGGCCAAAGTCTTTAAAAAAACGTGCACAGGATTTACAGCGCCACGGCAGCGCGCCAGCGGGCCACCGCTCGGCGCGTGCAACCTGCGAGAAAGCCTTGTCATCCCCCGCCCCCATAGGCGATAAGGGCACCGAAGGAGATCCCCATGCGCAAGTTTCTCGTCGTGCTGGATGATACCCGTGAATGCCTGAACGCCATGCGGTTTGCCGCCTTGCGGGCGGCCAAAACCCAAGGCGGGGTGCAGATCTTGTCGATCATCCCGCCGGAAGAATACCAGCATTGGATGGGCGTGGCCGACCTGATGCGCGCCGAAGCCCGCGAGCGGATCGAGGCGCATTTTGAGGTCTTCGCCAAATGGATGCGCGACCGTCACGGCATCAACCCCGAACTGGTGATCCGCGAAGGCGACCCCGAGGTCGAGATCCTCGCCCAAGTGCGCCAAGACCCGCAGGTCGGCGTGCTGGTCTTGGGGGCCAACCACGATAAATCCGGCCCCGGCCCCTTGGTCACCGCCCTGACCCGCAGCGCAGGCACCCTGCCTGTGCCCATCACCATCGTGCCCGGCGATATGAGCAAAGAGCGGCTGGAAAGCATCAGCTAACCGCCCCGCTATGCGGCAACCTTGACTTAACCCCGCCCAAGGCGCATATCCGACAGGAATAGTCAGGAGTTGCCCCATGTTCATCCAGACCGAATCCACGCCGAACCCGGCCACGTTGAAATTCCTGCCCGGCCTTGCCGTGCTCGACGTCGGCACCGCCGATTTCCCCAATGCCGAAGCCGCCACCAAATCCCCGCTCGCAAACCGCATTTTTGCGGTGCAAGGCGTGACGGGTGTGTTCTTCGGGCTGGACTTTGTCACCGTGACCAAGGCCGAAGGGATTGACTGGCAGCACATCAAGCCGGCAATCTTGGGCGCGGTGATGGAGCATTACCAATCCGGCCAACCGGTGATCGAGGGCGAACAGGCTGCGGCCCATGCCGCCCATGACGGCCCTGACGGTGCGATCATCACCCAGATCAAAGAGTTGCTCGACACGCGCGTGCGCCCTGCCGTGGCCCAAGATGGCGGCGATATCACCTTTCACGGCTTTGACCGTGGGGTGGTCTACCTGCATATGAAGGGCGCTTGCGCCGGGTGCCCCTCGTCCACGCTGACCTTGAAGATGGGCATCGAAAACCTGCTGCGCCACTATATCCCCGAGGTCACCGAGGTGCGCCCTGTTGCCGCCTGACGATCTCGTTCTGGCCTTTGACACATCGGCGGCGCATTGCGCCGCCGCTTTGCTATCCGGCGATCAGCTTATAGCCGAGCGGTACGAGCCGATGGAAAAAGGCCAAGCCGAACGCCTGATGCTGATGCTGGCCGAACTGCTGGCCGAGTCAGGCGTTGCCTGGCGCGATCTGGCGCGGATCGGGGTGGGAATTGGGCCGGGCAATTTCACCGGCGTGCGGATTGCCGTCGCCGCCGCGCGCGGCTTGGCCTTGGGGTTGGGCATTCCGGCCTTTGGCGTCTCATCCCTGCAAGCGCAGGCTTTTGGGGCGAAGGGCGCGGTCCTGTCCAGCCTTGATGCGCGCAAGGGGGCGATCTATCTGCAAAGCTTTGGCCTGCCCAAGGACCATGCCGCCCAAATCCTTGACCTTGCCCACCTGCCCCCCCTGCCCCCCGCCACCTGCATCGGCTTTGCCGCCGACATCCTCGCCGCCCATAGCGCCGGCCAAACAGCCCCGCCGCACCACAGGCTGTGCGACGCCATCGCCCGCCTTGCCCAAGCCCAAAGCGCCGCAAATGCCCCCCGCCCCGCCCCCTTCTACCTGCGCAGCGCCGACGCCGCCCCCCCCGCCGACCCGCCGCCGGTCATCCTGCCATGACCCCCGCCGAAATGGCCCAACTGCACGCCGAAAGCTTCACCCTGCCCGCGCCGTGGTCGCAGGCCGAACTGCAAGCCACAATCGCCAGCCCTTTCAGCTTTGCGCTGATAAGGCCGCAAGCCTTTCTTCTGGCCCAAGTCGTGGCAGGCGAAGCCACACTTCTGACCATCGCCGTCGCCCCCACCGCCCGCCGTTTGGGCTTAGGCCGCGCCCTTGTAGCAGAGTTTCTCGCCCAATCCCGCCAGCGCCAAGCCAGCAGCGCCTTTCTGGAAGTGGCCGAAACCAACCAAGCCGCCCGCGCCCTGTACATCGCCGCAGGCTTCACCCCAACAGGTCGGCGCAAGGGGTACTACTGCGCCGCAGGCCAAAGCGTCGACGCCATCATCATGGGCCGCGCTCTTTAAACGCGCCACCTTTCACCAAGGTCTAAATACTCCCAGGGGGGTCTGGGGGGCAGGATGCCCCCCAGCCGGGGCCGCCGCGCGCCCTCCGCTTGATCATCGCCTCAAATACCCCGCCAGCCCCCGTCAGATTCCTGTTGACCACCCCGCCGCCATCAGCCCTAAATCACCCACGACCGCCGCGATCTGGCCTTATTGAGTCTGCCAGTTCCATGGGCGCAAAATTTTGACAACCGGGAGACAGACATGACCCTGATGAAACGCTTGCTGGGGGCCTCGGCCGTTCTGGCGCTAAGTGCTGTGGCCGCTTTGGCCGACCCTGCCATCATCTATGACGTTGGCGGCAAGAACGACAAATCCTTCAACGAAGCCGCCTTTAACGGCGCGCAGAAGTGGGCAGCCGAAACCGGTGGCACCTTCAAAGAGTTGGAAATGCAAAACGAAGCCCAGCGCGAGCAGGCTTTGCGTCAATTGGCGGAAGCGGGTGCCAATCCCATCGTCATGACGGGCTTTGCCTTTGGCGATACGCTCAACGCCGTGGCCCCTGACTATCCCGACACCAAGTTTGCGATCATCGACATGGTGGTTGACCAGCCCAACGTCAAATCGGTGGTCTTCACCGAAGACCAAGGCTCGTACCTTGCGGGTGTGATGGCTGGCATGGCGTCGAAGTCGGGCGTTGTGGGCTTTATCGGCGGCATGGATATTCCGCTGATCCGCCGCTTTGGCTGCGGCTATGCGCAAGGCGTCAAAGCTGTGAAGCCCGATGCCACCGTGATCTTGAACATGACCGGCACCGATGGCTCGGCATGGAACAACCCCGTCAAGGGGGCAGAGATTGCCAAGTCGCAAATGTCACAAAAAGCTGACGTGATCTTTGCCGCGGCTGGCGGCACAGGCGTGGGCGTTCTGCAGGCGGCGGCTGATGGCGGCATTCTGTCGGTTGGCGTCGATAGCAACCAAAACTACATGCACCCCGGCCAAGTTCTGACCTCGATGGTCAAGCGCGTCGACAATGCGGTGTACGAGGCCTTCAAAGAGGGCGCTGATCTGAAGCCCGGCGTCAACGTGATGGACCTCGCCGCAGGCGGTGTGGACGTGGCGATGGACGATAACAACGCCAAGCTCGTCACGCCAGAGATGAAGGCCGCCGTCGAAGACGCTGCAGCCAAAATCAAATCGGGTGATCTGAAGGTGCACGACTATATGTCGGACAACACCTGCCCCGCTGGCCAGTTCTAATGGCTGACGCCATACAAGGGGGGCGGCAGGCAACTGCCGCCCCCGTTTTGCCCTATGCCATCGAACTGAAAGGCATCTCGAAAGCCTTTGGTCCGGTGCAGGCCAACCGCGACATCAACATCGCCGTGCCGCGCGGCACGATCCACGGCATCATCGGCGAAAACGGCGCGGGCAAGTCGACGCTGATGTCGATCCTGTACGGTTTTTACAAAGCCGACGCGGGCGAGATTTTTATCAACGGCACGCTGACCGCCATCCCCGACAGCCAAAGCGCCATCCGCGCGGGCATCGGCATGGTCTTTCAACATTTCAAGCTGGTGCAGAATTTCACCGTGCTGGAAAACGTTATTCTGGGGGCCGAAGATGGGCCTTTGCTCAAATCCTCGCTGACCCGCGCGCGGGCCGAGCTTGAGGCGCTGAGCCGCGAATATGATCTGGATGTGCATCCAGACGCCGTGATCGAAGACCTGTCTGTTGGCCACCAACAGCGGGTCGAAATCCTCAAAGCCCTGTATCGGCAGGCTGAAATCCTGATCTTGGATGAACCCACCGGCGTTCTGACCCCCGAAGAGGCCGACCATCTGTTTCGCATCCTTGCTGGCCTTAAGGCGCGCGGCCGCACGATCATCCTGATCACCCACAAACTGCGCGAGATTATGGAGACGACCGACACCGTTTCCGTCATGCGGCGCGGCACGATGGTCGGCACGGTCAAAACCGCCGAAACCTCGCCCCAAGCGCTGGCAGAGCTGATGGTGGGCCGCAAAGTCTTGCTAGAGGTCGAAAAACGCCCCGCCACCCCCGGCCGCGAAGTGCTGGTGGTCGACAATCTCACGGTGCAGACCGACGGGGTTGACCGTTTGAAAGGCGTCAGCCTGACCATCCGCGCGGGCGAGATTTTGGGCATCGCAGGCGTGGCTGGCAACGGCCAATCCGAATTGCTGCAAGCCTTGGGCGGCATTGCGCAGGCCACGGGGCGAATCACGCTGAACGGTGTCGATCTGCCCTTGAAGGGGCGCAAGGCCAATGGCCAAACCCGCCGCGCCGCAGGCATCGCCCATGTGCCCGAAGACCGCCAAGCCCTTGGCCTGATTATGGACTTTGCCGCTTGGGAAAACGTGGGCTTTGGCTATCACAACGCGCCGGAATACCAAAAGAACGCGCTGTTCATGGACAATGCCGCGCTTAAATCCGACACGGCGCGCAAGATGGCCACCTTCGATGTGCGCCCGCCCATCCCCACCCTGCCTGCCAAATCCTTTTCCGGTGGCAACCAGCAAAAGATCGTCGTCGCCCGCGAGATCGAGCGCAACCCCGACCTGTTGCTGATCGGCCAACCCACCCGC
>JBAXLX010000226.1:0-5842 GCA_037134595.1 Pseudomonadota bacterium | reverse complement strand
CTTGCTGGCGCAGGGTGTCAACAGTTGTGATCAACAAAGTCAAACGGCAGGCCCCTGAACAGTGTCGCCGTAGCCATGTTCAGGCGCAGGAAAGCGGCGGGCGCGCACATCGGCGGCATAGGCGGCAATGGCGGCGTCGGCGGCTTGGCCGAGCTCGGCATAGCGTTTGACAAACCGCGGGTGAAACTCGGTAAAGGTGCCCAGCATGTCATCCACCACCAGCACTTGGCCGTCGCAATCGCCCCCCGCACCTATGCCGATGGTGGGGATCGCCAGCGTCTGAGTCCGGCGGGCGGCCAAGGCGGTAGGGACTTATTCAAGCACCACGGCGAAAGCCCCCGCATCTTGCACCGCTTGGGCGTCTTGCAAAACGCGCTCGGCGTCGCCGTGGCGGCCCACGACCTTATAGCCGCCCAAGGTATTGACAGACTGCGGCGTCAGACCGATATGCGCCATGACCGGCACGCCGCGCGCTGTCAGAAAGGCGATGGTTTCGGCCATGCGCGCGCCACCTTCCAGCTTGACGGCAGCGGCCCGTGTTTCCACCATCAGGCGGGCGGCATTGGCAAAGGCATGGGCGGGGCTTTGCTCGTAGCTGCCAAAGGGCATGTCGATCACGGCCATCGCCCGCGACAACCCGCGGGTAACAGCACGACCATGCAGGATCATCATCTCGAGCGTCACACCAAGGGTCGAGGGCAGGCCATGCAGCACCATGCCCACCGAATCGCCCACCAAGGCGATGTCACAATGCGCATCGACCAAGCGGGCCATGGGCGTGGTATAGGCCGTCAGCACGACCAAGGGGTCTTGGCCTTTGCGCGCCCGAATGTCTGGCGGCAAAACGGGGCGGCGGGTGCCGGATGTGGTGGATGGTGTCGCGCTCATCTGTCACGCCCCCGAGCTGCAAGTTTTCGCACTATGGACACGCTTTGCCGCCCGCCGCAAGAATCTTACAGGGCAATAGCTGCTTGACCTGACGCCAAGGCTGGGGCGCAATGGCCGCACAAAAGGAGCACCCATGACCCACCCAACCCTGATCAAAGTCCTCAAAGACGGCATCACCCCCGAAGTCACCCGCCCCGGCCCCGAGCGGCTGATCGCAGGCGACCCGGTCCACACCACATGGAGCATCGAAGACACCGGCACGCTGTTTGCCGGCCTGTGGCATTCGACCAAGGGGCTATGGCGCACGCGGTATAGCGAATGGGAATATGTGCATATTCTGGAAGGGCATTCGATCCTGACAGACGCGCAAGGCCAGATCACCCATCTGCGGGCAGGCGACAGCTACATCCTGCGCCCGGGGTTTGCCGGCACGTGGGAGGTGGTTGAGCCTACGCTGAAAGACTACGTGATCGTGGCCTAAGCGAAGGCGGCTTAGTAGCCGCCTGCTGCTTGGGCTTGGCGCTTGGCGGCCTCTTCCTCAGCGCGGGCGGCGGCGTCATAGGCGGCGAGCGCGGGGTTTGCCGCCTCGGCGGCGGCGAGGGCTGCGGCCTCTTTGATTTTGGTTGCCTGATTTTCGGGCGTGTCAGGGACAGCGCGGCCGTAGGCGTCGTCCATATAGGGGCCTTCGACCGCCAGACTTTCCTCAGCGGTGCGCACACGCACCTTGGAACCGATTTTGACGCGCGAGAAAAGGTCAATCGCGTCTTGGTTATACAGGCGGATACATCCCGCCGAGGTGGCGTGGCCGATCGAATTGTTGTCGATCGTGCCATGGATGCGGAAGTGACTGTCTTTGCCGTTGCGGTAAAGATACATCGCCCGCGATCCCAAGGGGTTGTCCAACCCTCCCGACATGCCCGCCGCATATTCAAGGTACAGGTCGGGGCGGGTTTGCACCATATGGGCGGTGGGCGTCCATGACGGCCACTTTTCCATCCGCCCGATCACGCCTGCGCCTTTGAACGACAGCCCCTCGCGCCCGACGGCGATGCCGTAGCGCGTGGCCATCCCGCCCTCTTCGACAAGATAAAGCTTGCGGGCAAAGGTATCGACCACGATGGTGCCGGGTTTATCGTCGCCGGTATAGGCCACCTCAGTGCGCTGATAGCCATCGGCCATCAAGCGCGGATCGACGGCTTGGATCATAAACCCGCCGTCCTCAACCGCTTCATAGCCCGGCAGGGGCGGCGGCGGCAGTTGCGGTTCTGGCGGTTTTGGGGCGCAGGCGGCCAGCAAGGACATCAGGGCCAAAGCGGCGCAGGGGGCGAGAAATTTGATCACGGGCGTTCATCCGGCAGGGCAATTGTTCGCAATTCACCAACCGTCTTACGCGCTTTGTGTCAAGCCCCTGTCACAATTCCAAGACGATGGGGGTGCAAAATGCCCGGCGGCTGGCCTATTCCAGAGGACGCGCGGCGCTGATCAGCATGATGGGAATTCCATCGCGAATGGGAAAGGCCAATTGCGCTTGATCAGAAATCAATTCTTGACGGCGCGCGTCATAGCGCAAGACCGATTGGGTGCGCGGACAAACGAGGGATTCCAGCATCCGCCGGTCGGCGGCAGCAGGCGATGATGGGCTTTGCAGGTCTGTCATTGCACCACATCGTCCGCGCCGCCGGTGGTCTGCAGGGAAAAGGCGATCAGGGTTTCCAAAACACGGCAGCGGTCGGTTAAAGTGCGCGCCTCCAGCAAGGCTTGTTTTTCTTCTGGCGCAAAGGGGCAAAGGATTGACAGGGCATTGACCAGCAGTTCATCTTCTGCCTCTTTCAAAGACGACCAATCCACCCCCATATTGCGTTGCTTCAGATAGCGCGCAAGTTTGTCCATGAATGCGTCGCGCTTAAACGCCACTTCGGTTTCTTCCCCGCGCAGATCAGCGGCAAAATCGGTCCAATCCGCCTTGCAGCGGCGATAGGGCACAAATCCCGTCACTTCGTGATCGACCCGAAAGCGCGAAACGCCTGCCAAGGTGATCATATAACGGCCATCGTCTGTTTCGGAAAACGAACTGATCCGCCCCGCACATCCGACCGAGGACAAGCCCGCCGCCCCGCCTTGACCGGATCGAGGCTGGATCATGCCAATCATCCGTTGATCAGATTTTAAGCAATCCTCGACCATCGCCAGATAGCGTGGTTCGAATATATGCAAGGGCAACCGCGACCGGGGCAATAAGATTGCCCCGGGCAGCGGAAAGATTGCGATGGTGTCGGGCAGGTCGGCAATGTGTTTCATATGTCAAAACCTAGTGCGTCGCCCGCCCTTGGCAAAGGGTTAGACAAAGATCATCGAAGATAGTCGGCGACGCCCCGCCAAGACGAGCGGGTCTTGCGGCTTTAGCGCGCCAAACAGCGTCAATAACTGCGCCTTGGCCGCGCCGTCATTCCACTCGCGGTCCAGCTTGAACAGGTCCAGCAGCAGATCGATCGCTTCGGCCACGCGACCTTCGGCGTGCAGGGCGGTGGCCAGATCGAACATCACCTGCCGATTGGCCGGATCGCGGGCTAGGGCCGCACGCAGGTCTTGCTCGGGGCCGGCATTGGCCGCTTGGCGCGCCAGTTCAATCTGTGCGCGCGCCGAGGCCAGTTCGGGCGATTTGGCGATTTTTGCAGGGGCGGCTGAGGCCAAGGCCTCGGCCTTGTCGATATCGTCGATGGCCAGATAGGCACGGATCAGGCCCACATAGGCCAAAACGTTTTCGGGCTCTTCGACCAAGATCGCCGCAAAGGTTTCGGCAGCATCGGCGGCAGCACCTTCGGCCAGCATCTGCTCGGCGGCTTCCAAAGCCTCGGCCAAGCCGCCATCGGCCCCGCCGCCCATGGCGGACAGCGTGTCGACGAATTTCTTGATCTCTGACCCCGGAATAGCGCCTTGGAAACCGTCCACCGGCTTGCCCTGCCAAAAGGCATAGACGGTCGGAATAGACTGGATGCGCAACTGCCCCGCCAAGCCTTGTGCCTTGTCAACGTCGATCTTGACCATTTTGACAGCACCCTTGGCCCCTTTGACCGCCGCTTCAAGGGCGGGGCCCAAGGTCTTGCAGGGGCCACACCACGGTGCCCAAAAGTCAACGATCACGGGCACTTTCATGCTTTGCTCGATCACGTCTTGCATGAACGTGGCTTCAGAGCCGTCCTTGATCAAATCGGACGGGGTTGCCGACTTTGCGGCAGGGCTGGGCTGGGCTGTTCCGAACATGGCATCCTCATGCGGCCAAAAACTTTCTCTCTATATGCGCACGCGCAGGCAAAAGTCCAAGAGGGCGCGGGGCGTCTTTGATAAAGTCCTTGGCAAAAGCCCGGGCTTGCGGCAAAAGATTGGCATGAAAATTGAACCGACATTGATTCCAGACGTTCTTATCCTGACCCCAGCGCGATTTGGCGATGCGCGCGGGTGGTTTAGCGAGACGTTTAACGCCTCTCGCTTCGCCGATGCGGGGCTGACGATGGCTTGGGTGCAAGACAACCACTCTTTTTCAGCCGCCGTTGGCACTTTGCGCGGGCTGCACTACCAGCGCGCCCCCCATGCGCAAGACAAGTTGGTGCGCTGTACGCGCGGGGCGATTTTTGATGTGGCAGTAGATGTTCGGCGCGGGTCGCCGACCTATGGGCGCTGGATCGGGGTGGATTTGACGCCCGATAACGCCAAACAGCTTTTTGTGCCCAAAGGCTGCCTGCACGGGTTCGTCACCCGCCTGCCCGACACCGAAGTGCAGTACAAATGTTCCGATGTCTATGCGCCCGATTGCGACGGGGGCCTTCGCTGGAACGACCCGACCTTGGCGATTGATTGGGGCGTGGCAGAGCCTGTCTTGTCAGCCAAAGATCAGGTCGCTCCCTTGCTGGCCGATTGGCAAAGCCCCTTTGAGTGGGGTGCGCTGTGAAGCTTTTGGTCACAGGCGGCGCGGGGTTTATCGGATCAGCGGTGGTGCGGCAGGCTGTCGGCCAAGGGCATCAGGTGATCAACCTTGATGCGCTGACCTATGCGGCCAATCTTGAGAACTTGGCCTCGGTCGAAGACTCAAGCCTTTACACATTCGAACATTGTGACATCCGCGACCGCGCCAGTCTTGACCGCGTTTTTAGCACCCATAGCCCTGATGCGGTTATGCATTTGGCCGCTGAAAGCCATGTCGACCGCTCCATCGACGGGCCGGGGGATTTCATAGAAACCAACATCACCGGCACTTTTAACCTGCTGGAAGCCGCCCGCGCCCATTGGGTGCGGCAGGGCAAGCCACAGGGCTTTCGCTTCCACCATATCTCGACCGACGAGGTGTTTGGCAGCTTGGGGCCAACGGGTAAATTCACCGAAACCACCCCCTATGACCCGCGCAGCCCCTATTCGGCCAGCAAAGCCGCCAGCGACCATCTGGTGCGCGCTTGGGGGGAAACGTATGGGCTTGCGGTGCTGGTTACCAATTGTTCGAACAACTACGGCCCCTATCATTTTCCCGAAAAGCTGATTCCAGTGGTGATCTTGAACGCGCTGCACGGGCGGCCCATTCCGGTCTACGGCGCGGGCGAGAATGTGCGCGACTGGCTTTATGTCGAAGATCACGCCGCAGCCTTGCTGACCGTGGTGACCCAAGGCCAAGTCGGCCACACCTATGCCATCGGCGGCGAAAACGAGGCGCGCAACATCGACCTTGTCAGGGCGATTTGCGCCTTGATGGACGAGATGCACCCCCAAGGCGCGCCCCATGCGCGGTTGATTACCTTTGTGACCGACCGCCCCGGCCATGATGCGCGCTATGCCATCGACCCTGTGCTGATCCGCACAGAACTGGGCTGGCGGCCCTCGGTCACGCTGGAAGAGGGGCTGCGCAAAACCGTGCGCTGGTATCTGGACAATGAAGCATGGTGGCAGCCTTTGCTGGCACGACACGGGG
>JBAXLX010000225.1:0-5907 GCA_037134595.1 Pseudomonadota bacterium | reverse complement strand
CGCACCCCCCGGAGTATTTACGCCAAGATGAAGGGGGAAACGAAAGCGGCGCAGGGCGTTTTGAGTGGTTTGCCGCTTGAAAGCTAGACATGCTTATCATTTGCGGGCTTATGGTAACTCCGTTTATTTGCCTTTTGCAGCATCATGCGGCCCGCGCGGCGCGCACGCGCTTTGAAGCGCGTGCGGCGGTTTATGGCCTCACCTCGGCGCAGGGGCGCATGTTGGTGCGGGTGTGCAAAACCCGAGGCGGTGCGCAGCGATGTGCTTAGCGGCTTTGGCTTTTATTCCACCCAAGGCAGCGGGCAGCTGTCGGAACATCTGCCGTGATACGGCAAGTGGCCCGCCCGGATCAGGGACTCGATCATCCAGAATGAATGGATCCACAGCGAAACCGGCGGCCATCTGCGCTATTTTACCCAAAAGTGCCATTGGTTCAAAGAGGACTTCCCCAAGTTTCTAATCGGGTCATTTGTTTCATCGAAAATTTACAAAATCTCATTAATCCAGAGTCTTGATTGTTACATGGTTAACGAACCGTAAAAATCAAAAATGAGGCTCGTCTAATGGCTTTTTCAACTCCATTCTCTAAGGTAACGTTCGACAGCGTTGATCAGGGAGTTTCTCTTGTCGGCGATTTGTATGTTCCCGAAGTACCCGTTGCCGAAAGCTGCGCCTTCGTCATCATCGGCCCGATGACGTTTCAAAAAGAGCAGTCGCCCACCGAATACGCCCGCCGTCTGGCCGCTGCTGGCCATACCGCGCTGGCGTTTGACACGCGCTATCGCGGCGAAAGTGGCGGAACCCCGCGCGCCTATGAAAATCCGCTGCATAAGGTGGCCGATATTTTAAGCGCCGTTTCCTTTCTGCGATCCTTGCCAGAGGTGAATCCCGCGCGCTTGATCGGTCTGGGCATTTGTCAGGGAAGTTCTGAAATGCTGCGCGCGGTTGCCGAAGACGACCGCATCGTCGCGGGTGTGACACTCGCAGGCCATTACCGCGACCACGAAGGCGACGTGACCTGGCTGACCGAGGAAGGCCTGGCCGCCCGGCTTGCGCAAGGGCAGGCGGCGAAGGCCAAATATGATGCCACCGGCGAAGTAGACTATGTCGCTGCTGTTGACGATGCTGATATGAACGTTGGCATGCCCAGCAAATTCGTCTGGGAGTGGTACCATCATTGGTCCGACCGGGGCATGTGGGAAAACCGTTATGCGGTGATGAGTGATGCCGAGCTTTTCTCTTATGAGTCGATCTCAGCCGCGCGCAAGCTGACCAAGCCTTATCTGATGATCCATAGCGATTACAGTTTCTTGCCCGACGTGGCGCGCCGCCACTATGATGCTATGCCGTCAACTGCCAAGACCTTGCTATGGGAAGGCGACACCCCGCATTTCAGCTATTATGACAATCCCGAAATTCTTGACCGCTCGGTTGCGTCAATCACCAAATGGGTGGCTGGTCTGGAGTGAGCAAGCAGATGAAGGTCTTTGCTTGTGCGCGGTACAGGTAAAAACTTGATCTGACGTGACATCTTATCTTGCTTTCTGCGTAAAATCATCAAACTGGCTGAAGCCGCCATTTTTCCTCCACCTCAAGCGGCACAGCTTAAGGTGGAGGAGCCCCCGCGATGGTATCCGCAGCACGCGTCCACGACCTGATGGAGGCGAGGGATAAGCCCACCCCCCCGCAGTCGCATCGCCAAGATGAAGGGGAAAACCGAAAGCGGGTCTTTGGAATTTTGCGTCTTTTACCGCTTGAAAGCTATACATGCTTATCATATGCGGGCTTATGGAAACTCCGTCCCTTGGCCTGTTGCTGCATGATGCGGCGCGCGCGGTGCGCAAGCGCTTTGAAGCGCGCGCGGCGGTCTATGGCCTAACCTCGGCGCAGTGGCGCATGTTGGTGCGGGTGTGCAAAACCCAAGGCGGTGCGCCGCAGTCGCATTTTGCTGACCTGTTGGAAATTGAACCCATCTCTGTCTCGCGCCTGTTGGACAGGATGGAGGCTTTGGGCTGGGTGACGCGCGGCCCTGACCCGAATGACCGCCGCGTGCGGCTGGTGTTTCCCACGGCCAAAGCGCTGGAGGCTTTTGCCACCTTTAAGCCGGTGGCCGACACGGTTTACGCCGAAGCGCTGGCAGGCATGACGCCCGCTGAGCAGCGCCATCTGACCGAGGCTTTGACCTTGGTGATCCACAATCTCGCGACGGCCCCAAGCGGTGGCCAGAAAGAACAGCTATGAACGCCCAAAGCCAACCGCAAAAAGCCGCAGAGCAAGGCGGAGATGTCGTCATCAAGGCCAAACCCAAGCGCCGCCGCCTGTTGATGGTGGCCTTGCCCGCGCTGATCGTGGTGGGGGCAGGGGTCTATTGGATCAACAGCGGGCGCTATGAAAGCACAGACAACGCCTATTTCCATCAGGCCCGCATTGCGATTGCCTCCGACCTGTCGGGGCGGTTGGTGTCGGTGAATGTGGCCGATGGGCAGGTGGTGCCGCAAGGCGCGGTGCTGTTCACGGTCGACCCTGAACCCTACAAGCTGGCGCTGGCCCAAGCCAATATCGGCGTCGATGCCGCCCGTTTGCTGGTAGAGCAGTTGAAGGGCGCCTATCAGGCCGCCTTGGCGCAAGAAAAAGTAGCCAAGGATGACGCGCTGTATCAAGCCGACCAGCTGACCAAGCAACAGGCCCTGTCGGCCAAGGGCGTGGGCACTGGATCGGATCTGGATGATGCCCGCAACACCGCAAGGCGTGCGCAAGAAACCGCCGCCGTGGCCAAAGTAGCCGCCCAAAACGCCCGCATTGCGCTTGGCGGCGATCCGGCGGCGGCAACCGACGCCCACCCCGCTGTGCAAGCGGCCTTGGCGCAGCGCGATCAGGCGGCGTATAAACTGTCGCTGACCGAGGTAAAGGCCCCTGCGGATGGGATGGTTTATCAAGCAACCTCGTTCAAACCCGGCCAGTATTTGACCGCGGGCGCGCCTTTGTTTGCCTTTTTGCCCGCCCAAGAAATCTGGGTCGAGGCAAATTTCAAAGAAACCCAGTTAACCCATTTGGCCCAAAGCCAAGCCGCCACTGTCACCTTTGACGGCGATCCGGGCCATCCGGTCAAGGGCCATGTCGAGGCGATTGGCGCGGGCACGGGGTCAGAATTCTCGCTGCTTCCGGCGCAAAATGCGACGGGCAACTGGGTCAAGGTCACCCAGCGCGTGCCGGTGCGCATCGTTCTGGAGGCAGCCGATACCGCCGCACCGGTGGTGTCGGGGATGAGCGCCTCGGTTTCGGTGGACACAGGCGTGACACGGTCGTGGCGCGATCTGGTGCCGTTCGGGCTGATGGCGCGTTAAGATGAGCCAACTGGGGCCGAACGGCGAATATCCCAATCGCGGGCTGATCACGGTTATGGTCATGCTGGCCACGATCATGCAGGTCTTGGACACCACGATAGCCAATGTGGCCTTGCCCTCGATGACGGGCGATTTGGGGGCAAGCCAAGATACGATCACGTGGGTTCTGACCAGCTATATCGTGGCGGCTGCCATTATGACGCCGGTGACAGGTTGGCTGGCCGACCAGATCGGCAAGCGCGAGTTATTCTTGGTGTCGATCATAGGCTTTGTTGCGGCCTCGCTTTTGTGCGGCTTGGCGTGGAACTTGCAAGCCATGGTGCTGTTTCGCCTGATGCAGGGCCTGTTTGGTGCGGCCATTGTGCCGTTAAGCCAGACGTTCTTGCTGGACATCAACCCGCGCGAAAAGGCCGGATCGGCCATGGCGATGTGGGGGGCGGGGATCATGGTGGGCCCTATCATCGGCCCGACCTTGGGGGGCTGGCTGACCGACAGCTACAATTGGCGCTGGGTGTTCTTGATCAACCTGCCGGTGGGTATCTTGGCCACCGTGGGCTGTGCGGCCTATCTGCCCAAATCCACCAAACGCCTGCGCCGCTTTGACTTTTTTGGGTTCTTCATGCTGTCGATCGGCATCGGTGCCTTGCAGATGATCTTGGATCGCGGCGGAGAGTTGGACTGGTTCGCCAGCACCGAGATCTGGGTTTACACCGCCCTTGCCGCCTGCGGCTTTTGGGTGTTTGTCATCCACATCTTGGGCGCGGATTTGCCCTTTATGGACCCCAAGATGTTTTCCGACCGTAATTTTCGCATCGGGCTGATCTTTATCTTTATCATCGGGATCATCCTTTTGGCCTCGCTTGCCTTGCTGCCACCGATGCTGGGGCGGATCTTTGGCTATCCGACCATCACCACCGGCCTTGTGATGGGGCCGCGCGGGATTGGCACGATGGTTTCGATGATCTTGGTCGGCAAACTGGTGCGCAGCGTGGATAATCGGTTGCTGGTGATCTTGGGGCTGATCCTGACAGCGGCGTCCTTGTATTATATGACCGACTTTTCGCCGCAGATGGGGTCGGGTCCGGTGATCTGGACGGGGGTGTTGCAGGGCCTTGGGCTGGGCTTGGTGTTTGTGCCGCTGTCAACCATCGCCTTTTCCACCATCGATGCCAAATACCGCGCCGATGCGACCAGCCTGTTTTCGCTGGTGCGCAATATCGGGTCTTCCATCGGGATTTCCATCGTCTCGGTCATGCTGGCGCGCAATATCCAGACCAACCATGTGGAGCTTGGGGCTGCGATCAGTGCCTATAATCCGGTGCTGCGGCAAGTCGCGCCGGGGGCCGTTGCGGGCAATTCGGTGGCGCTGGCGCAACTGGACGGGTTGGTGAACCAGCAATCGGCGATGATTTCCTATATCGACGATTTCAAGCTGATGATGATCGTGACCTTGGCGGCGATTCCTTTGGCCTTTATCCTGCGCAAGCCAAAGATGATGGCCGTGCGCGGCGCGCCTGTAGCAGCGCATGCCGACTAAGGGGCCTTGGAGGTTGTGTTTTGCACCACAAAGTCCAAGGCCGCCTGCCGCGCTATCTCGGCGGGCATCGACGGCGGGTCGATGCAATGTTGCAGGCTTAGGCCGTCCACCAAGCTGATAAAGCTGCGCGCCATGGTTTGGGCGGCGTGACCTTTGCCCAAGGCGGGGGCGTGGTCGGCCAGCACCTCGGCCACAAGGTCGACGTACAGCGCATAGTGGCGGCGGTGTTCGGCCATAAGCTCTGGCGTGTTGGAAATGGCCCCCCACATCGACAGCCAGACGTTCAACGCCGGACGGTTGAACTGGGCCGGATCAAACAGCGCGTCCAGCAAGCCGTCCAGCCGCGCGCCGTTCTGCGGCAGGTGGGCCAAGGTGGGCACGGCCTTGGCGTATAAATGACCATAGGTCGCAGCCAAAAGCCCCGCCATGCTGCCGAAGTGATGCGCCACAAGGCCGCGCGATACGCCCGCCCGCGCGCAGACGCGGTCAACGGTAAAGCTTGCCATCCCACCCTCGGCCATGCAGGCCAGACTCGCCTCGATCAGCCTCAAGCGGCGGTCTGCGGCGCTGAGGCGGGTGAAGCGGGGGGCGGCTTTGGCCATGTGCGCGGGGCCTTAAATCAGCCCGCGCCCAGCCAAGTTGCGCATGAGGGCGGCGGTGCCGAAGGTCCATTCCGGCGCCTCGGTTGACAGGCGCACGGTGTTGGTCAGGCTGCCCAAAGCGGGTGTGTGAATGGTGACCACATCGCCCAGATGGTGGGTAAAGCCTTGGCCCGGCCCGTCGCGGTCTTGCACGGGGGCGAACATCGTGCCGCAATACAGCATGAAGCCGTCAGGATATTGGTGATGCCGCCCAATGGTTTGCGCCACCAGATCCGCCGGATCGCGGCTGATCTCGGCCATGCTGGAACGCCCCTCAAGGTGAAAGCCGTCAAGGCCCGTCACGGTCAAGGTCAGCGTCATCTGGCGCACTGATCCACCAAGGTTGGGGCCTGGGGATCTGGACTGTGCAGATTCGACGCCAGAT
>JBAXLX010000224.1:0-5929 GCA_037134595.1 Pseudomonadota bacterium | reverse complement strand
CCTTTCCAACATCACGAAATCATTTGGCGACACCGTCGTGCTGCGCGGTGTCGACCTATCCTTTGCTGCGGGTGAGTTCATCTCACTGGTCGGGCCCTCAGGCCGCGGCAAAACCACGCTTCTGCGCATCCTTGCGGGTCTGGAAGAGGCCAGTGCCGGACAGCTGCTGGTGGGCGCGCGCGATGTCACCGAGTTACCCGCGCGCGACCGCAATCTGGCGATGGTATTTCAGTCTTACGCGCTTTACCCGCACATGACGGCGGCGCAAAACATTGGGTTTGCACTGTCGTTGCAGGGGCTGGACAAGGCGACCATCACCGACCGCGTGCAGCGCGCGGCAGACCGGCTGGCCATCGGGCACCTGCTAGAGCGCCGCCCGAAGGAGCTGTCGGGTGGCCAGCGTCAGCGCGTCGCCGTTGCACGCTGCATCGTGCGCGAACCAGCCGCGTTTCTGTTCGACGAGCCGCTGTCGAACCTTGACGCCAAGCTGCGTGGTACGGCGCGGGTGGAGATCGCTCGGTTGCAAAAAACCCTTGGCATCACGACACTGTACGTCACGCATGATCAGGTCGAGGCGATGACGATGGCCGACCGCGTGGTGCTGATGGACGCGGGGCGTATCCGTCAGATTGGCACCCCGATGCAGCTTTATCACCACCCGGTTGACCTATTTGTGGCGACGTTCCTTGGCTCGCCCGCGATGAACTTGCTGGCCGGCGAGGTGCGGCATGACCTTGGCGAGGTTCGTTTTGCCGCGCCTGGGCTTGATCTGCGGCTGCCCGACACCACCCATTGCGCGCCCGGCCCAGTGACCCTAGGTCTGCGCCCTGAGGCGCTGGAGCGGATGCCAACAGCGCCAGACCGCATCGCGCTGACAGGGATCGTGGATCATGTGGAGCATCTTGGCGCGGAAACGCTGGTGCAGTTTGCGGTGCAAGGGTCGCGCGACGCCTCAATGACTGCGCGCATTCCGGGCGGTTGGCCGGTGCGCGCGGGCGCGCCTGTTACGCTTAGCGCAGCACATGTCGCCCTGCATCTGTTCGATGCGACCGGCAGTGCTGTGGCGCTGCATTTCGGCGGATCGGCGCAAGCCTCTGTCGGCCAACGCGTGCCGACATGATGCGAAACGAAACCTGGAGTACAGCATGTCTCATCTTGAACTGACCGGATTGTCCAAATCCTTTGGCACCACCAAGGTGCTGAACGATGTGTCGCTGTCGGTGCGAAACGGCGAATTCCTGACGCTGGTGGGCGCGTCGGGGTGCGGCAAATCAACCATCCTGCGAGTGATCGCTGGGTTGGAGCCGCAAGACAGCGGCACCGTGCAGATCGGCGGGCGCGGGGTTGATCATCTGAGTACCATTTTGGCGCTTGGCGTGACACTGCCAAGGAATTGTTCGAAGGCGAAGACGATGCGGTTTCCAAGAAAGAAACCAAACTTGAATACGCCGCCGACCTGCAAGACGTGAACGAAGACCTAAACGTATTGTCGCAGAAGGAAACGGAGTTCCTGCCAATTTCGACCCGGGCTTATGTTTACTTGTCCGGCACACCGTTTAAAGCATTGGCAACTGGTGAGTTCATCGAAGAGCAGATTTTCAACTGGACCTACACAGACGAACAGCGGGCAAAGGAAGACTTTGCCGCCAAGCATTCCGCCAAGTGGAACCCCTATGGCGCATTGCCTCAGATGCGGTTGCTCACATACCAAATGCCAGACGAATTGCTGGCGATTGCCAGTGCTGGAGAGTTCGACGAGTTCGACTTGAACGAATTTTTCAGCGCAACTGGGACAGGTAACGCCGCCAAGTTCAAGCACAAGGACGATGTGCAAAAGTGGCTGGATATCATCCGAGGGCAACACGCGGCCAAAACTGTTGAAAGCCTCAAGACGGGTACACGGCCACCGTTCCCGTATTCGGATGTTCGTCTGTTACCCTATCTACAGCATTCATTTTGGTTTCTGCCCAACGTTGCGGCATGTCATGCCATGGCAAATTTGTTGGGCGAAAAGCACAACACCTTTTGGCATGACTACAAAGCTATCGTTGCGGCAGGTGCAAAGGCTGGCATCGGCTTGGAAGCCCTGCCACCAGTGCGTGACGCCATCGGAAGCGGTTTCGACACGAAGTCGATTACGCTGTCGTGTGGCAAGCTGACGACCGGTGTGACCGTAGCGCAATGGTCATCCATCCTGATGCTGCGCAACTTGAAATCGCCGGAAACATACTTCCAAGCAGCATTTCGCGTGCAATCACCTTGGTCAATCAAGAACCCCAATGGTGACAATCCCAACGAGGAAGAAATCCTTAAGCCAGCCTGCTTCGTTTTTGATTTTGCGCCAACCCGAGCCCTACGGCAGCTGTCAGAGTACGGCATAGGGTTGTCACCAAACGAAGCTAATCCAGAAAACGCTGTGCGCGAGCTGGTGTCGTTCTTGCCAGTACTGGCCTATGACGGCTCAAACATGACGCAGATTGATGCTGGCGGCATTCTCGATATTGCCATGGCTGGAACGTCTGCAACGCTGTTGGCCCGTAAATGGGAAAGCGCATTGCTGGTCAACGTTGACAACGACACCCTGCGCCGGATCATGGACAATCCGGAAGCAATGGCTGCTGTTGAACGGATTGAAGGCTGGCGGGCGCTGGGTGACAACGTCATCGAGACCATCATCAACAAGAGCGACAAAGTCAAAGAGCTGAAAGCCAAGGCCAAGGCACAGGGCAAGCTTTCTAAAGACGATGAGAAGCAGCTGACGGATGAGGAAAAAGAATACAAGTCCAAGCGCAAGATGGTTCAAGAAAAGCTGATCAAGTTTGCGACCCGCATTCCGGCGTTCATGTACTTGACTGACTTCCGTGAAAACACCCTGCAAGACGTGATCACCAAGCTGGAACCCGACCTGTTCCTAACCGTCACTGGTTTAACAGTTCAAGATTTCCATCTGCTGGTGCGGCTCCGTGTTTTCAACACGGAACAGATGAACGGCGCTGTCTTTGCGTTCCGGCGCTATGAGGATGCTTCTCTTCGCTATACGGGAATAGAGAGCCACAAAGGGCTTACGCACTACGGGCTCTACGATACAGTGGTCGCAAAGGAGTAACGTTCGTTGGGTCATAAATCGAATAGGAAACTAACATGTCGCTAACTGGCACCAAAGTCTGGGGCTTACACATGGGCGAACATGTTGGCACCCGCCCAATCGATGAAGGCTATGTAGCCATTGGCTGGCATGAACTAGGCGACTTGCAGCAGTACGCTGATAGAAATGCTTTCAAGGCGGCAATTTTGGAAAAGATACCTGATGCAAAAACAGGCGCTCTGCCCGTTTATGCAGGGATACTGTACCGTTTCACTCACGAAATACAGGCTGGGGACCTTGTGGTTTACCCTTCCAAGCACGACCGCATGGTCAACATCGGCAAGCTCACCGGCGAACTCGTTCACATTACTGATGAAAAGGACGAGTATCCGAACCATCGCGGGGTTGAATGGATCGATCATTTTCCCCGCAGTGACTTCAGCCAAAGTGCTTTGAACGAGATCGGCGCATTCATCACGCTTTTTCTGATCCAAAAGCACAGACACGAGTTCTTGGCCAAGATTGGGTACGGTGAACCAATAGATGCTGCGGCACTGGAAGAACAAGATGGTGCTGAAGAGGCGAGTACGGATGATGACACCGCAACGGTTGCAGTATCTCAGCAGGCAGAAGTCACAACCAGCGACTTCGTAATTAGGCGCATCATGGCCATGATGAACGGGTATGAATTCGAAGAATTCGTCGCCCATCTGCTTGAATGTATGGGATATACAGCCCGTGTTACACAACGGTCAGGTGACGGCGGTGTGGATGTCATCGCACACACAGATGCCCTTGGCTTCCAGCCGCCAATCATCAAAGTGCAGTGCAAACGCAGAACAAGCCAAACGTCACGCATGGACGTGGACCAACTCTTGGGAACGCTTGGGGAAGGCGAGTACGGCCTTTACATCAACCTTGGATCATATAGCCGGGGTTCCGTCGAATTGGAAAGAAACAGGGCCAAGTTGCGGCTTATCGACGGCGAACAGTTTGTCGAAATGGTGCTGCAACACTATCCAAAAATGTCGCCGCGTTTCCGTGGACTTATCCCGCTTAAGCAGATTTATGTTCCCGACCTTCCAAAAATGTGATCGGGGGCGGTGGTCGCAATGGCATTAAATGCTTACATCCATTGGGGTTTGATACTGCGGGTAGGCGTTTCTCAGCCCATCACACAAGAGGGCTGGAGATACCTACTCACAGAAGCTAGGCATCCATTCAATTTTGACGGTGAAATCTTCGGCATGCACTCAACTGCGCAAAGGCTACTTCGGAACTTCGGATTTCGGGGCCTTGAAGCCGGTGTTGATGCTGATTTTGTCGATGTTGATAATGGCTTTCGAAATGCTGAGAGCGTAGTGAATTGGATAGAGCAGGTCGATGTTGTGCCGCTTGTTGAAAGTGTAAAACCATTCCGGGCGTGGAAACTAAAGAATTCCGGTGCTTACACAGTGACAAATTTTGCAGATCAAGTTTTGACGAAGGGAACAGATGTCGACTGGACCCCGCTTATTGGCAAGATCTATTGAAATGCTTCGCATCACGCTTGGTGACATAACGGTCCTAAAAACACAGGCTATTGTAAACTCTGCAAACCCCAGCTTGCTAGCTGGCGGTGGGGTTTGTGGTGCCATACACCGCGCAGCTGGGCCGCAGCTTGAAGTTGCGTGTCGCTCAATCGGCAAGATCGAACCGGGTCAAGCTGTGATCACTTCAGCATTCAATCTGCCTGCCGACTATGTAATCCACGCCGTCGCACCGCGATACTTGGACGGCCAGCGAAACGAAGCCGCGACACTGCGGCAGGCATACGCATCAGTCTGCCGTGTCATAGAAGAGACAGAAATAACGCAAGTCACGCTACCCTCGCTGGGCACTGGCATTTACCGCTTTCCAATTGAATTAGCGGCAAAGATTGCATTTGAAACAGTTCTTGAACACCTATCGGTCAAATGTGATGCAACATTCGTATGTTTTGACCTCGCAACCCTCACTGCCTACGAACAAGCACTTGGAAGATCGCACGACTGACTTTCCCCGCTGCTTTGCATTGGCCATATTTGCGTGATCAGCTGAATGCTTTGCCCGTGCGGAATGCTGATTGAGAGTATTGAAGGCAGAACACTTGAACTCCCGGTTGCTGCAATCGATTTGGTTTTCTCTGCATCCTATATGACGACTACTATTGTGCTACCTCGTCCAAAATATCATAGAGCCATTTCACACACACTCTAATATCATCAAAAACTGGCTTGCCTACGTCCATAGGTGCGATGGAAAAACATTGAAACTTTCCATCTTTGAGAATGTTCACCACGCCTAAAGCATAGCCTTCTCTGCAATCCCACACCACCAAGTCGTAATCGCCCTTTTTGCAGTACTCAAACCCAGCTTCGTCTAAAACCTTGATGACCCAAAACCTACGGCCCCTGTAAAAAAGCTCGTTCGCACCCAGTGCCGGACGAGTGTAAAGGCTCTGCGTCATCGTTTCCCCACTTTGCCCATCAGCTTGCCGTTCTTGAGGAGAGTTGGCCGCAGACTGCGCCGCATCTGCAAGATCACTTCAAGTTCGACCGCAGCTTAGACCAAGACTTGAATTTTTAGCAACTGTGTTGGTCCCAGCTGTGTACTTAGCAATGCCAAAATCAGTGTGGCAGGGGAATGTTATACAATACGCAATCTATAATATTCAGCATTTTCCACCAATAAGATCAGTGGCTTAGTGCGCGAAATCTCTCCGGTAGCTCTACGACATGTGTGACTTTAAACTGCACGTAACAAAGTCACACATTTCGCTGGTGCAAAACATGAAACAGGCCAAGCTGCTCAACCCCGCAGAAT
>JBAXLX010000223.1:0-5941 GCA_037134595.1 Pseudomonadota bacterium | reverse complement strand
CGGTCTATGATCTGGCGATGGCGGCGGTGGCTTTGGGGCGCAGTTTGGCGCAGGAGGTCGCGGCGCGCGGCTTGGGGGCCGAGGTGGATTTGGCCTTGGCCGCAGCCGAGGGCCGCTTGCTGCTGCCCGTCTCGCACCCTGATCCGGCGCATTTGCATATGACCGGCACGGGGTTGACGCATTTGGGGTCAGCCTCGGCCCGCGATGCGATGCATGCCAAGTTGGGGCAGGCAGAGGTGCTGACCGACAGTATGAAGATGTTTCGCATGGGGCTAGAGGGCGGGCGGCCTGCGGCGGGCGCGGTTGGGGCCCAGCCGGAATGGTTTTACAAGGGCAACGGCCATGCCGCCGTAGCGCCCGGTGCGGCCCTGACCGCCCCCGGCTTTGCCGAGGATGGCGGCGAAGAGCCTGAGGTTGTGGGCGTTTACATCGCAGGACCAGACGGTGCGGTGCTCCGGATCGGCTGGGCCTTGGGCAACGAGTTTTCCGACCATGTGACCGAACGGGTCAATTACCTGTGGCTGGCCCATTCCAAGCTGCGCGTCGCCTCTTATGGGCCTGAAATTTTGGTGGGCGATCTGCCCGCCGACATCACCGGCACCAGCCGCATTCGCCGCGAGGGCGCGGTGATCTGGGAAAAGCCCTTTCTGTCGGGCGAGGCGAATATGTCGCACACCATCGCCAATCTGGAACACCACCATTTCAAATACGACATCTTCCGCCAGCCCGGCGATCTGCATGTGCATTTCTTTGGCACCGCAACCCTGTCGGTGGCAGACGGCATCAAAACCCAAGCGGGCGATATTTTTGAAATTGACTCCGCCCCCTTCGGCCTGCCCCTGATCAACCCCTTGGCCTTTGCCCCGGCACAGGCCGGTGCCCAAACCGTGAAAGCCCTGTGAGGATAGCATGACCTTCAAACCCGCCGCTTGGCCCCGCAAACTGCGCTCGCAAACCTGGTTTGGCGGGACATCGAAAGACAATATCTACCACCGCGGCTGGATGAAGAACCAAGGCTTTCCGCCGGACCTGTTCGATGGCCGTCCGGTGATTGGCATCTTGAATACGTGGTCAGAACTGACCCCCTGCAACGCGCATCTCAACGATCTGGCGCAGCGGGTGAAGCATGGCATCTACGAGGCGGGCGGCTTTCCCGTCGAAGTGCCGGTCTTTTCCACCAGCGAAAGTGCCTTTCGCCCCACGGCCATGATGTTTCGCAACCTAGCCTCGATGGCGGTCGAAGAGCAAATGCGCGGCCAGCCGATGGATGGCTGCGTGCTGCTGGTGGGCTGCGATAAGACCACGCCGTCACTGCTGATGGCGGCGGCCTCGACCGATCTGCCCTCGATCATCGTGACGGGCGGGCCGATGCTGAACGGCTATTACAAGAACGAGCGTGTGGGGTCGGGCACGCATCTGTGGAAATTCTCCGAAGCAGTCAAGGCGGGGACCATGACCAAGGAAGAGTTTGTCGAGGCCGAAGCCTCGATGAGCCGGTCGCCCGGGTCGTGCAACACGATGGGCACGGCCTCGACCATGGCGTCGATGGCGGAGGCCTTGGGCATGGCGCTGTCGGGCAATGCCGCGATCCCTGCCGTCGACAGCCGCCGCCGCGTGATGGCGCAGCTGACAGGGCGGCGGATTGTGCAGATGGTCAAGGATGACCTGAAGCCCTCGGATATCTTGAAGAAAGAGGCCTTTGAAAACGCCATCCGCACCAATGCCGCCATTGGCGGATCGACCAATGCCGTGATCCACCTGTTGGCCATCGCGGGCCGCGCCGGTGTCGACCTGACGCTGGAAGACTGGGACCGCTGTGGCCGCGATGTGCCCACGATTGTGAACCTGATGCCCTCGGGCAAATATCTGATGGAAGAGTTCTTCTATGCCGGTGGCCTGCCGGTGGTGATCCAGCGCTTGGGCGAGGCGGGGATTTTGCACAAAGACGCGCTGACCGTGTCGGGCGAGACTATGTGGGATCAGGTCAAGGATGTGGTCAACCACAACCCCGATGTGATCTTGCCCGCCGACAAGGCGCTGACGCAATCGGGCGGCGTGGTGGTGGTCAAGGGCAATCTGGCCCCCAAGGGCGCGGTGCTGAAACCCTCGGCGGCCACTCCGGCACTGATGACGCATCGTGGCCGTGCCGTGGTGTTCGAAGACATCGACGATTACAAAGCCAAGATCAACGACGAGGCTTTGGACATCGACGAAACCTGCGTGATGGTGCTGAAGAACTGCGGCCCCAAGGGCTATCCGGGCATGGCCGAGGTCGGCAACATGGGCCTGCCGCCCAAGGTGCTGCGCAAGGGGATCACCGATATGGTGCGCATTTCGGATGCGCGCATGTCGGGCACGGCCTTTGGCACGGTGGTTTTGCACACCTCGCCCGAGGCGGCGGCAGGCGGGCCTTTGGCTGTGGTGCAAAACGGCGATATGATCACGCTGGATGTGCCCAACCGCCGTTTGCATCTGGAAGTGTCAGACACCGAACTGGCCGCGCGTCTGGCCAAATGGCAAAACCGCATTGTGCCGCCGCCTTCGGGCTATGCGCTGTTGCACCATCTGCATGTGCAAGGCGCTGATACCGGGGCCGACCTTGATTTCCTCAATGGCGGTCGGGGCAATCCGGTCGGCAAAGATTCGCACTAAGGGGGCAGGGTTCATGAAAATCGCCTTGGTGGGCATCGGTAAGATTGCGCTGGATCAGCACGCGCCCGCCATCGCGGCCTCGCCCGATTGGGACTTGGCCGCGACCGTCAGCCGCAGTGGGCGGGTGGCGGATGTGCCCGCCTTCACCGACTTTGACACATTTCTGGCCGAGCGTCCCGATGTGACAGTCGTCTCGCTTTGTATGCCCCCCGTGCCGCGCTACGCCTATGCGGCGGCGGCGTTGCGGGCAGGGCGGCATGTGATGCTGGAAAAGCCCCCCGGGGCGACCTTGGCCGAGGTCTATGATCTGCAAGCCATGGCCGCCGAGCGCGGCCTGACGCTCTACACCACATGGCACAGCCGCATGGCCCATGCGGTGGCCGCGGCCAAGGCGTGGCTGGCCGATACCACTGTCACCAAGGCCCATATCACCTGGCGCGAGGATGTGCGCAAATGGCATCCGGGCCAAGACTGGGTCTTTGAACCGGGCGGCATGGGCGTCTTTGACCCGGGCAGCAACGCCTTGTCGATCCTGACCCATGTGCTGCCCCGCCCTGTCCACCTGACAGCGGCGACCTTAGACTTCCCGTCCAACCGCCAAACCCCCATCGCGGCCGAGATGACCTTTACCGGCGGCGTCACTGCCGACTTTGACTGGCGTCAAACCGGGCCGCAAACATGGGACATCACCTTTGACACCCCCAAGGGCACGCTCGCCCTGCGCATGGGCGGCAATGTGATTGAAGTGAACGGCAAACCTGCGGGGGGTGAAAACACCATCATGGGCGAATACCCCGCCCTGTACGCCGCCATGACCGACCTCATCCGCCAAGGAAGATCCGACGTCGACCTTGCCCCGATGATCCATGTCGCCGATGCCCTGACCTTGGGCGCACGGCGCGAGGTCGAGCCCTTCCACTTCTAACCCCTTTCATACTTGCCCAAATATCCCACGGGGGTGCGGGGGTGTGAAACCCCCGCGGCACCGCCAGCCCCAAGGACCAACGCTCACAGGAGACTAAGATGCTCACCGGACATCACCTAATCGCAGGCCAATGGGTGGCGGGCGAAACGACTTTCCTGTCCTCTCCCGCCACGGGCGAGGCTTTGGCCTATAGCGTGGGCACCCCAGCCCATATCGACACCGCCGTGCAAGCCGCCGAGGCGGCCTATCCCAGCTACTCCGCCCTGCCCCGCGCCACCCGCGCGGCCTTCTTAGACCGCATCGCCGACGAGATCGAGGCGCGCGGGGCCGAGATCACCGCCATCGGCACTGCCGAAACCGGCCTGCCCACAGCCCGCCTTGACGGCGAGCGCGGGCGCACCACCGGCCAGTTGCGCCTGTTTGCCAGCCATATCCGCGCGGGCGACTATCTCGACCGCCGCCATGATGCGGCCCAGCCCGACCGCAAACCCGCTCCCCGCCCCGATATCAAGATGGTCCAGCGCCCGATTGGCCCTGTGGCGGTCTTTGGCGCGTCAAACTTCCCGCTGGCCTTCTCCACGGCCGGCGGCGACACGGCGTCAGCCCTTGCGGCGGGCTGCCCCGTGGTGGTCAAGGGCCATTCCGCCCATCCCGGCACGGCCGAGATCGTGGCGCAGGCGATTGATGCCGCCATCACGGCGCTGGGGCTACATCGGGGGGTGTTCTCGCTGGTGCAGGGCGGCAAGCGCGATGTGGGCGAAAGTCTGGTGCAGCATCCGTTGATCAAGGCGGTGGGGTTCACCGGCTCTTTGGGCGGCGGACGTGCGCTGTTTGATCTGTGCGCGCGCAGGCCCGAACCGATCCCTTTCTTTGGCGAGCTTGGCTCGGTCAACCCGATGTTCCTGCTGCCTACAGCTCTCGCTGCGCGCGGTGACGCCATCGGCAAAGGCTGGGCCGGATCGTTGACGATGGGCGCAGGCCAGTTCTGCACCAACCCCGGTATTGCTGTGGTGATTGACGGGCCAGAGGCACAGGCTTTCATCACCGCCGCCCACGAGGCTTTGGCCCAAACCGCCAGCCAAACCATGCTGACCGACGGCATTGCCGCCGCCTACCGCGCGGGGCGCGACCGCGTGGCAGCACAAGCGGGGGTGCGGGCAGTTCTCACCTCGGTCTGCGATCTGCGTCAGGCCACGCCCTATCTGTTCCAAGTCTCGGGCGACGACTGGCTGGGCAACCATGCCCTGTCCGAAGAGGTCTTTGGCCCCCTTGGCCTGATCGTGCGGGTGCGCGATGCGGCCCAGATGATCGCCGTGGCACAAAGCCTAGAGGGGCAGTTGACCTGCACCCTGCATCTGGATGACGCCGACACGGGGCTTGGCCAAAGGCTGATGCCGATCTTGGAACGCAAAGCCGGCCGCGTGCTGGCCAATGGCTTTCCCACCGGCGTTGAAGTGGTGGATGCGCAGGTGCACGGCGGGCCCTATCCGGCCAGCACCAATTTCGGCGCCACCTCGGTCGGCACGCTGTCGATCCGGCGCTGGCTGCGCCCGGTCGCCTATCAAAACCTGCCCGACGCCCTGCCGCCCGCCGATCTGCGCACTTAGGTGCCTTGCGGGGGCTTGCGCAAACAAGCCCCCCGCCCCTTAGGGTGCAAACATCGGAAAACTTACCCCCAAGGCCCAAGCCAGACACAGGCCCAACCCGATCCCCGCCGCCATCGGCCCTGCGCGCTGTCCCACCCAGCGGCCCATAAGGCCGTGGACCAGATAGAACAGCACAAAGACCGGCAACACGATCAGCACAAACATCAACTGGTCCGGGTCGATCACCGCCGCAGCCCCAAGCGAGGCGAACAGGCTCACCCGCGCCAAAACCCTGCGCCACAAGGCCGCCCTGCCCGCTTGGGTGACATAAGCATCCGCCAGCATCGCAGGCACCGTGCCAAGACAAAGCGCTGCGATGATCGGCAGGCGCTGCAGGTTGGGCCAAAAATTCGCAGCATAGCGATCAAGCGCCAGCCCAAAAACCAAAATCCCCCACAGCGCCAAAACAACTGCCGACCCCGCAAACCGCTCGCGCCGCCACCCTCCCAGCAACACCAGTTGCAAACCCCCCACCAGCGCCAAATGCAGCATCAGATAATCGGCCACCAGAACCGGCAGGAAATTATGATAAAACGGCGTGATCACGAAAGGCGCAAGCGCCGCAGGGAGAAGCGACACGACCAAGAAGTGCGGCGTTGACAAGACGGGCGCAACGCGGCCCTTCGGCAGGGCCGCGACCAGCGGATAAAACCCCACCACAATCCCCGCCAGCAGCGCCAAAATCCACCATCCGCGATGACCCGCCGTCGCAGGGGCG
>JBAXLX010000222.1:0-5964 GCA_037134595.1 Pseudomonadota bacterium | reverse complement strand
CCCGATGCCGAGGCTTTGCCCTTGGTCTTCGAGATGCTTCAAGACGAAGGCATTTGCCTAGGCGGCTCGTCGGGGATCAACATCGCCGGGGCCATGCGGATGGCGCGCGATATGGGGCCGGGCAAAACCATCGTCACCATCCTGTGCGACTATGGCAACCGCTACCAATCCAAATTGTACAACCCGACCTTCCTGAAAGAAAAAGGCCTGCCCGTGCCCGCATGGCTGGACCGCGCGCCGTCCAACATCCCGACGGTGTTCGAGGACGCATGAGCAAAGCAGACGAAAGGGTCTGCGATAGGCTGCGCCTTTTTGGGGCGATCGCCCTTGGGCTGGGTTTGGCTTGGGCGCAGCCAATGGCCGCCCAAACCGCGGGCGGGGCGGCACCACCGCCCAAAGCTGCAGTGCAGGCGCAGCCCGATGCCCCAGTTTCGGGCGGCTTTGCGCCGCAAGGCGGCTCCAAGCCCAAGGCCGCAGTCAGCGGCGGGGCGAGCAGCGGGGCTTTGGATTATCAAGGCTGGGCGCGCATGGCCGCGCGGGCCGAAGCGGCGCTGGCCAATGCCGCGATCCCCGATGCGGGGTTAGAGACGATCCGGCTGGACCTGACCCGCTGGCGCGCGCAGTTTCTGGATGCACAAAGTGCCAATTCCACGCGGATTGCGACGCTGAAAGACCAGATTGCCGCCTTGGGCGAGGTGCCCGCCGAAGCGGCCAGCGAAGACCCCGAAATCGCCAACCGCCGCGCCGAACTCGCCGCCCAGATGACCCGCCTGCAAGCCCCGGGCTTGGCCGCAGACGAGGCTTACCGCCGTGCCGATGGCCTGATCCGCGAGATTGACCGCGTGTTGCGCGAAAGACAGGCCGATGCGCTGCTAAAGCTCTGGCCCAATCCGCTCTACCCCGGCCATTGGCCAGATGCGGCCAGCGCACTCAGTGCGACGGCCTCTGCCCTTTGGGGAGAGGTGGCGCAGAAAGCCGCCGATCCGCGGGCACGGGCGAAACTGGCCGACACCTTGCCGTTGATCTTGCCCTTGCTGGCCTTTGCGATGGCCGCGCTGTGGCGCGGGCGCTTTTGGGCAGAGCGGTTGGTGGTACGCTTGCGTGCGCCTGCCACAGCGCGGGGGCAGCGGCTTTTGGGCTTTGCCTTGTCGCTGGGGCAAATCATCGTGCCCGTGCTCGCCTGCGCCGCCTTGGGCGAGGCGCTGCGCTTAAGCGCCATGCTGGGCCCCGTGGGCCTGCGGATCGCCGACGCGCTAACACCGATGAGCGCGGCCCTTTTTGCCGCCGCGTGGCTGGGCGCGCGGGTCTTTCCTGCAGAGGTCTACCGTGGCCTGATGCTGGACTTGCCCTCTGAACGGCGGGCCTTGGGGCGCGATCTGACCACGGGTTTTGGCGCATTGCTGGCGCTGGATATGCTGCGCCGCGTCGCCATGGCCGAGGTCGAGGTCAGCGATGCCGCCCTGTCGGTGCTTAGCCTGCCCGCCATTCTGGCGGGCGGGTATATTCTGGTGCGCTTGGGCCGCGTGATGCGCCAAGTTCGGGCGGGTGCTGCGGATCAAGGCCCTATCCCCTTTGCCACCCGCGTGCTTGACCTAACCGCGCGGGGTGTGATGGCATTTGGCACGCTCGGCCCGATTTTGGCGGCGCTTGGCTATATCTCGGCCGGATCGCAACTGGTCTTTCCCGCCGCGCTGACGCTGGGGCTGATGGCGCTTCTGTATCTGCTTCAGCTGCTGATCAGCGAGGTTTACGGCCTGCTGGCGCATACCGAGGAAGATCATGACACGCTGGTGCCCGTGCTGATCAGCTTTGCGCTGGCCTTGGCCATGCTGCCTGCCGTCGCGCTGATTTGGGGGGCGCGCGTCTCTGACCTCACAGAACTGTGGACCCGCTTTACCGAAGGCTACCAGTTGGGCGGCACACGCATTTCGCCCACCGATTTTTTGCTGTTCGCGGTGATTTTCGGCATCGGATTGTCTTTGACGCGCCTGCTGCAAGGGGCGTTGAAATCCTCGATCCTGCCGCGCACCTCGCTGGATCAGGGCGGCCAGAACGCGGTGGTGTCGGTTCTGGGCTATGTGGGCATCTTTGTTGCCGCGCTCGTGGCGATCAACTCCAGCGGGATCGACCTATCGGGGATTGCGATTGTGGCGGGGGCGCTATCGGTCGGCATCGGCTTTGGCTTGCAGACGGTGGTGTCGAACTTTGTGTCGGGCATAATCTTGCTGATCGAACGCCCGATCAGCGAGGGCGATTGGATCGAAGTGGGGCCGGTGCAGGGGATTGTCACCTCGATCTCGGTGCGCTCGACCCGTATTCAGACCTTTGACCGCTCGGATGTGATCGTGCCCAATTCCGACCTGATTTCCGGTCGGGTGACCAATTGGACACGGTTTTCGCTGACGGGCCGCGTGATCGTGGCGGTGGGCGTGCCCTATACCGAAGACAGCCGCCGCGTGGCGCAGATCTTGCGCCAGATCGGCGAGGCGCAGCCGATGGTGCTGCTCTCACCCCCGCCCTTGGTGGCCTTCATGGGCTTTCAGGCCGAGATGATGCAGTTTGAGCTGCGCGTCATCCTGCGCGATGTGAATTTTCAAGTCGAAGTGCGCAGCGAAATCAACCACCAGATCGCCGCCCGCTTCGGGGCCGAAGGCATCCCCTTCACCGCCGCCCACCGCGACCATTTGCAACGCCTTGCCGAGGCCAAAGCAGCCGAGGCCGAAGCCATAGCCCAAGAAGCCGCCAACATCGCCGCCGTCGAGGCGGTTTTATCCACCCGTTTGCCGCCAGAAAGCCGCACATGACCGAACTTCTGTTTCGCGACGACGCCTATCTGACCCAAGCCGAGGCCGTGGTTTTGGCCCATACCCCCGAAGGCGGCATCGTCATCTCGGCCTCGGTCTTTTACCCCACGGGGGGCGGTCAACCCGGTGACAGCGGCTGGATTGATTGGGAGGGCGGGCGCTTGCCCATAGCCACCGCTGTCAAAGCCGACGGCGGCGTAGCACTGGTGCCCGCAGAAGCCCGCGCCATGCCCCCCGTTGGGTCGCCGGTGCGCCAGCATCTGGATTGGGAGCGCCGCTTTGGCCATATGCGCATCCACACCGCGCTGCACCTGTTGTCGGTCGTCATCCCGCTTCCCGTCACCGGCGGGCAGATCGCGGCCGATCGCGGCAGGCTTGACTTTGCCATGCCCGACATCCCCCCCGAAGCCGCGCTGTGGGACGAGGCGATCAACCGCCTGATCGACCGCGACCTGCCCGTCACACAAGACTGGATCACCGACGACGATTTGGCCGCCAACCCCGCCTTGGTCAAAACCCTGTCGGTGCGTCCGCCGTCAGGGCAGGGCAGGGTGCGGCTGATCCGCATCGGGCAGGGGCAGGGCCAAATCGACCTGCAACCCTGCGGCGGCACCCATGTCGCGCGCACCAGCGAGATTGGGCGGGTGCGCATTGGCCGGATCGAAAACAAGGGCCGCCAGAACCGGCGGGTTCATCTGCAGTTGGGCGATTAAATCAGCCGGAATTGCGCACCGCTGTCTTCTTTGGCGGATTTCACGGCATCCTTGCGCGCCATAGGCAAATCCATCTGCGCGCCGGATAAAAGGTCGTCGATGGTGACAATTTGCAACCGGTCATCCTCGCGCTGTAACAAGGGGTGCTTGAACTTGCCCGCCGCTTGGATTTCATCGCGCATCGGCTTGGTCGGCGCATCCATCGAGATTAAAATCCCAAACTCAGCCTTTTCGCGCAATCGGTCGGAATTGAGCGTGGCCAAAGTGGCACGAGTGGCCCCGCCGGATTTCACCTGAAAAACCGCCTTGCCGTTGGTGTCTTTGTCCAGCAGAAAATAGGCCACCCCGTCAATCCCGCCATCCGCGCCCTTTTTGTCATTGATGCGGGCTTGGTTGTTGGAATAGGTCAGCACCGCCCATTTTTCAAATTCCTTGCGGGTCTTGTCATCGCGGCGATTGGCCAAAGCGCGGGCCGATTCAATATCACGCGGCACCCCGTCAAGTTTGATACTCGCCTCGATCTGCGGCCAGGTTTCGGGGTATTTGTCTTGCAAACGTTTAAGGATCAGCGAGATGGATTGATAGGTGATATCAATCCCGATCCACTTGCGGTTTAATCTTTGGGCCACGGCGATGGTGGTGCCACAGCCGCAATAGGCATCCAACACCGTATCGCCTTCGTTGGACGAGGCGCGGATGATACGCTCCAAGAGGGCCTCGGGCTTTTGGGTGGGGTAGCCGAGGCGTTCGGCAGACTGCGACGAGATCATCTCGATGTCGTCCCAGAGATTGGAAACAGGTCTGCCCTGAACTTCATCAAGATAGCGTCGTCGCTGAATTCTGCCAGTTTTGGCCCTAGGAAACTCCAAGCGCCCTTCATCATCCCAAGAAATCATTTTCTCAACAGATATCGCCCAACCATTTTGTGGTGGTTGATATCCTTTATATTCATAAATTAGATTCGGTCGATAGGAGGGACTCGCCAAATTATCGATGCGATATCGCCTTCCATTTTGGTCAACGTGACGAAACGCTTTTTCAACGTAATCCTGATATCCCGGCGCATCCATGTTGAATTGAGATTCAAAAAAACTTTGAGTTGATTTACAGTAAAATAATATTGTATCAGTCGCATTTCCAAAGCGAGACGATTTGTGATTCGTTTCTCCGCGCCCAGTTTTACGTTTCCAAATAATCTCATTCAAAAAATCCCCACCCTGCCCGCAAAACACCGCATCCAGCACCAGTTTCAGATAATGGCTCGCGGTCGGGTCGCAGTGCAGATAAAAACTGCCCGTGGGTTTCAGCACGCGGTGAATCTCGACAATCCGCTGGGTCATATGCACCAGATAGGCCAAAAGTGCGCCGCGTTTAAGCACCTTTTCCAGCCCGCGGATCAGATCGACCGTCTGTTCCGTCAAGCGGCCCGACTGCAGCTGCGCGATGTCGGTGATCCACGCCAACCCCGCAACCGCCTCGTCGCCCCATTCCCAGGTGTCCACAAAAGCCTGCGCCTGCGCCCGATCCTCGCTGCCTTGATTGTTGTAAATCTGGAAATAGTTGCGTTTGGAATTGAAGGGCGGGTCAATATAGCACAAATCCACCGAATTATCCGCGATCTTGCTGCGCAAAACATCGAGATTGTCGCCGTAAAACAACCGGTTGGTCGGGGTTTGCGGCGTTGGTCTGGGCGGGGTCGGTCGGGTGGGGGCCAAAATATATCCTCTCAAATCCGTCACGCGGCCTCAAACCTTCCGAATCCGCTGGTCGCAGCGTTCAAGAAAAACGTTAAGAAAGCGTTAACGCCCCCAACCTTTCCCCACTCCCCCACCCCACAATTTCCCCCACGCCCCCTTGCATTCCCGCCACCCCCGCGTGTAAGCACGTCCCCACGGACAGGTGGCCGAGTGGTCGAAGGCGCACGCCTGGAAAGTGTGTAGGCGGGGAACCGTCTCGAGGGTTCGAATCCCTCTCTGTCCGCCAATATCATGTCGCAAACCCGAGTTCAGGTTCCCTATGGGGCCTTGTTTGTTTTGGTTTGAAAGGCGTTTGGCCGAAGCACCCGCCTTTGAGAGACTAGCGTTTGCCTAGCCCATCGGTGTTTGAACGCCATTTGTCTCTTTCCATCTGCTCTCTATTGGAAACGAGATGGTTAGAAAAGCCGAACAATTTCAAAAACTTGATGGAACTCATTCGTGAGTAAATGGAACGGACTGTCTCGGGTGTCGGTGCGGGCAGAGACACCCAACGGCGGCGTTTTTCTGCGAAACGCTGCGGATGTTTGCGCGAAGCCTCTGACTGCAATCGGCATGGTCGCGTACCTCACGCGCGAGGCATGATAGCCCCGTTCCCCCACGTCACCAGCGGACGCGCACTATGTCGGCCGTTCCGAGGGCCGAGAAGCGGTTCAAGAGTGCGATGGGGATTTGGATTTCAGGGGTCTGGCG
>JBAXLX010000221.1:0-6019 GCA_037134595.1 Pseudomonadota bacterium | reverse complement strand
CTTGGCGACAAGGTGACGGATGTGCTGATCACCGATATCTTGCGGCGCGACGAATAGGGCCTGCGGGCGGTTCTGCCAAGCCTTGCACAACTTGGTCACGGCCAAATGCCACAGCCGCCTCTTGCAGGGCACCGAGCCACTCGACCGTTTGACGGGCCAAAGTAAGATTAATCTCGCGTCGCCGCTGATCAACCCAGACCGCATAGCGCAAAGCCACCTCCTCTGCCGCGATGGTCGTGAGGTCGGCCGGGGGCATCGGGGCATCCAAGGCTGCCAATCTGTTTAAACTGATTTGGCGCGATTGTGCCGCATCTTGCAGCCTGCGCAATTTTTTCTCGCGCAGCAGGGCACTGATCTTGCCAAGGCGATCCAGACGTTCAGCATCTTTCATCGCGCCATCCCCTTAGCCCGTTTGCGCATCGCTTCGGCAAAACGAATGGCGGCGGCGACTGACTTGTAATGTTCGGGTCGGATCGCTTGCCCAATCTCCACGGTCGCGTAAATCGTGCGGGCGGTTTGCGGGTCACGGTGAACTGGCACGCCGGCTTCGGCGGCCTTGGCGCGAATGCGCGCAGCGACCTCATCCACTCCTTTGGCCACACAAATCGGGGCCGAGCGATCCCCTCTGCGCCATTTCAGGGCCACGGCATAATGGGTCGGGTTCACCAAGACCACATCGGCCTTGGCCACATCTTGCAGCATCTGGGCCATCGCAATCTCGCGCCCTTTTTGCTGGCGTTGCCCCTTGGTATGGGGATCTCCTTCGCTTTCCTTATGCTCGTCGACCATCTCTTGGCGGGTCATCATATTGCGGCGGCGGTGTTGAAGCCACTGCCAGCCATAATCCAAAGCGCCAAAGACAAGGCTGGCCATAAAGGCTAGGAAGAGAATCTGAACAACGATTTGCAGCATCAAAACTGTGGATTGGCCCGCAGAATACTGCAGGCTCTGCATCACTTGATCGCCATAGCGCGGCACGAGCCCCGCAATCAGGGCGCAAATCGCCAGCATCTTGAACAGGCCTTTGGCAAAGGAAAACAGGCCTTCGGCCCCAAATCGCTGCCCAAAACCTGCCAAAGGAGAGATGCGCGACCATTTTGGCGCAATACGGTCGGGGGCAAAGGTAAGGCCCCTTTGGGCCATCGTCACCGCCAAAGCCGCACATAAGGGCAAGATCATCAGCGCAAAAATCGGCGCACCAAAACTGACCAGCGCGCCCAAAGTCGGGGTGCGGGCTGATCGAAACCAATCTTGGGGCAGGCGATCCGCCTCAGCGATCATCCCTGAAGCTGCGGTTGCGAACTGGTCGATGGCCATAGGGCCCAATAGCGTTAGGCCCAAAGCCAGCACACCATAGACAGCCGCCGTCGACAGATCGGCCGAACTTGGCACATCTCCGCGCTTTCGGGCCTCGTCGAGCCGCTTTTGTGACGGCTCAAAAGATTTCTCGGCGTCTTGCGCGCTCATTTTGCGACAATCGTGGGATTGGCGAGAAAAGCGTTAAACGCCTGCAGCCAGATGCCCAAAATCAGCGGCGAGGCAAGTGCCATTAACACCAACGCCCCCATCGTCAAGACTGGAGCACCCACCAGTGACACAGGCATTTGCGGCATGGCGCGGTTGATCACTCCGAGCGCGACGTTGTAGACGACCGAAGGTATCACGAATGGCGCGGCCAAGCCCAACGCCAAGACTGTCGCTGCGGCGACCCTGTGCAATCCCCAATTCGCAAGATCAGCCGCGGCAGGCAAACGACCGGGCGGCAAAATTTCGTAAGAGATCATAAAAAAACTGACGGCACGCACGTGAAGACCGGCCTGCACCGCCAAGGCAAGGCTGGCCATGGTCAGCATATTGCCGATGGCGGGCTGCGGTTCTGGCGTCGCACCGGCGAAAAGTTGCGACAACGAGGTGGTTTGCGCCACAATCGACGCCGCCGTCTGCAAAGCCAAGACGAACAGCCGCAGGCCGATCCCAAGAGTCAGGCCCGCCAAGACTTCCCCCAGCGCCGCCAGCGGGCGTGAGGGCAGGTCTTGCATTTTGTCGGCTACTGCTGGCAGCACAATGGCCGTAAACGCGAGCGCCAAAACCAAGCGCACCCGCCGGGGCACAACCTGATCCCCAAAGGCCGGCATAAGGGCCATCGCGGCTCCGACACGCAAAAAGACAAGGGCCGCCGCCCACAACCAGTCTTGGGTCAAGCCTGCAGCCTGCAGCATTTGCGACAAAAGGAGGTTCATATCGGCACAACGCCCACCAAGGCCGGTCGCGCCTCGGTTCCAATTTCTTCGTAAGACAGCACGCTTGCAGTCAACCCCTTGGCCCCGACCACGGTGCGCAAGAACCGCCGCCGCAGGGTTGAGGTGACAAGGGCCGGAAAGGTTCCCTGCTCCGCTGCCTTGTTCAGCTTTTCGGCCAAAGCATTGGCCAGCTTGCTGAATTGGTCAGGGGGGAGGGCCACATCACGCTGTCCGCGCTCACCGTCGATCTGATGGGCAGCAAAGGTCTTCTCCCATTCGGGCGCAAGTTGAATAAGGGGGATTGTGCCATCAGGGCGGCGAAGGTCCGCCACAAGTTGGAAACCCAATCGGTGGCGTACATGTTCGCAAATCGCCTCTGGCGTCCCCAGAGTGCGCGCTTCGGCTGCGGCTTCCAGAATAAGGGGAAGGTTGCGGATCGAAACGCGTTCTTCCAACAGGAGGCGCAAAACCGTCAGAAGCGTGTCAATCGGCACCTTATCGGGCACCAGTTCGTCGAGCAGCCGTTTGTTTTGGTCGGCACGGGTCGGGTCGGTGGTCTTGGCGAATTCATCCAACAGTCGGCGCAGGCCACGCAGAGACAAAAGCCGGGCGAGATTGGCTTTAATCACCTCAAGCAAATGGGTGGCCAAGACTTCGGGGGGGGAAACAACCGTCAAGCCTGCAAAGGCCGCCTCCTCCTGATAGTCGGGCAATATCCATCGCGCCGGGGCCCCGTAGACAGGCTCCTTCACATCAATGCCATCTGGGGCAGAGATGTCATCCCCCAAGAGGACCAAAACACGATCCGGCATCAGTTTGTCGCGCACCTTTTCAACGCCTTGCAATCGAATCGCATAGATGCCGGAGCCAAGAGCTGGCGCATCGGTCAGGCGGATTTCGGGGAGGATCAATCCAAACTGTGCGGCCACATGGGTGCGCATATTGCCAATCCGCGCGTCAATCCCCGTGGCGGGATCCAGCGCCATGGCGACAAGATTTGGGGCAAACTCGATATGGATCTCATCAAAATCAAGAATATCGCCCATGGATTTCTTGCCAAGTGGTTGGGCTGCCGTTTCAACCACTGGTGTTTTACGATCCTGACCGAATGCCCGCCAAGCCGCAGCGCCCAAAGTGGCAGCGCCCAGCATGAAAGGCAAAAACGGCATTCCCGGCACCACAGCGATCATGGCCATCAGCAGGGCCACCGTGCCGAGCGCACCCGGATAGCGCCCTAACTGCGCAAAGAAAGACACATCCGCCGCCCCGACTGCCCCGCCCCGCGCAAGCAAGAGGGCGGACCCAACTGAGATGATCACCGCGGGAATTTGTCCGACAAGCCCGTCGCCCACGGTCAGGATTGCATAGGTTTCAAAGGCTTTCGCAACTGGCATGCCATGCACAAAAACCCCGACGATCAGCCCCATGACAATGTTCAGCGCGGTGATCAACAGGCTTGCCACCGCATCGCCTTTCACAAATTTGGACGCTCCGTCGAGAGATCCGAAAAAATTTGTCTCGGCCAACTCGCGCTCTCGGCGCTGTTTGGCCTCGGCATGGGTGATGGCGCCGGCGGCCATATCGGCGTCAATGGCCAGTTGTTTGCCGGGCATGCCGTCCAGCGCGAAGCGCGCGCCGACCTCTGCCATGCGGCCAGCGCCTTTGGTAATCACAACGAAGTTTACAATCAACAGAACCAAAAAAATAACTATTCCAAGCAATAGGTTGCCACCCATGATGAAATCCGCAAAGCCTTGGATGACATGGCCTGCCGCCGCCGTGCCGGTATGGCCCTGACCGATGATAAGCTTCGTAGAGGAGACATTTAAGGACAGCCTGAGCATCAAAGACGCCAAAAGGATCGTGGGAAAAGCTGAAAACTCAAGCGGGCGTTCAATAAAAAGCGTGACGGTGAGCATCAAGATAGCCAGCGCGAAAGAAAGGGCCAAGCCGATATCCAGCACCCAGGCCGGCACCGGCAAGACCATCATCAAGATCACACCCATCAGGGCAAGTGCGAGCAGGATCGTGGGCTGAAACAAGTGGTCTAAGGAGAATTTTAAGCCACGCATCACGAGTTGCCACCGATCAGGCGCGCACGGCCTGATGTCAACGGCACAAGCGATCCATACCCGCCTTGTGCCCCAGCTTTCAGCAAGGGAAATGTGTTTTCGTGATGTATTACACTGCGTGGATTGGCGTCTATTGGGGCGGTTTGTGAAGGTGGCGGCCCATTCAGAACCGCTTTGACCCGATTGAGATACCCTTGCGCAAGATCGGGAGTGCGCGAATGATAGGCCGCCACCGCATCTGCCCAACTCCCCTTTTCTTCGTAAAGGGATAGCAAGAATTGAGCGGCATATTCGGCGTTTTGCTCGGGGTCAAACAAATCGTCGAACCCCGTGAAGGCAGCACCATGATAACGGTAGTTCAACTGAAAACAGCCGCTATCAAAGGTGACCGTGCCATCGATAAGATGAGATTGGGCCGCAGCAACTGCCTCTGCTTTGGTGGCATAAAAACGCCCTACTCCATCGGCATTAATCGTCCAAGGCCACGGGCCAAAGCCGTCATCTTGCCGCCGGCCGGACTCAACGCGCGATATGGCCAACAAAATGTCGATGGGCACGCCTGTGGCCTGAGAGGCGCGCGCGGCAGCACCGTCGCAAAGCGATGCAGCACCCTGCATGGCCGCAAGAGGGCAGGGAAATTCCACCCCCAAATGCAGCGCCAGTGCCCCGATGAGCCAAGTCAAAGATGGTCTGATTCTCAACGGTTTCAGCCTGTTTGGAATTGGGCACTCCGCCCCGGACCAGACTAGAGGACAAACCTTAGCAGATCGTAAGCAGCGGCTATTGCAAGACGGGAATCGACGCTTTTGTTTGATCCAAAAGGGCCACAATCGCATCATGGGTTGCGGCGCTTAGGTCTATCAAAGCCATATCCTGCGCAAGTTGGCCTTTGGCCGCATCTGGCAGAGAGGCCGGATTGATCGCAAGTTCTGCGAGCGCTTTCCACGGTGCGGGCCCCTGCGCGCCAAGCCCGGGCCAATCGCGGGCTTGGCGCATCGCGTGCCATTGGTCTTGCCGCTGGCCAAGTTTGGCATAAAGTTCCGCCGCCTGCTTTGGATTGCCCAGGGTCTGATAGGCCTGCGCCCTAAGCTGCATGGCCTCGGCGCTCTCCTGTGATTTTAACAGGCTTAGCGCCGCTTGGGCATCGCCGAGTGCCAATTTGACACGCGCCGTCAGGGTGGCGGGAGCATGATCTGCCTGCGCCAACCATAAGGCTGCTTGGTCAGACAGGCCAAGACCCAGCATACGCTCAGCAATCTGCACGGCACTGCCTTTGGCCGCTTCGGGAACAGGATCATCGGCCTTCAAACTGGCATGGCTGAGAAAGGCGCTGTTGGGGCCATTCTTTGCGAGCAATTGCCATACGATGGCCCCGCCCGTCGGCGAAGTGTGTAGACCTGTCAGTGCGCCGTCGAAATCGCCCGAAGCCGCTTTGGCCAAGATCAACGCCCGCTCAAACCTTGGGGCCTCTGGGCTGTCGCACCGCTCTGTCAGGTAGGCCTCTAGCGCCTGAACCTGCGCGAAGGGGATCGGATGGCCGAGGGGGGCCTGCTCTTCGATCAGGTTTACCAGCGCCTCGGCAGCGCCGGGTCCGGATGACTTGGCAAGATCACTGACTTTCGCAATCGCCGTGTCAGTTTTTCCCAACGCGCGGCTTATTACCCTTTCCAAGCACCGATACCTCTGCGGCGGCCCAATCCAGCCAAC
>JBAXLX010000220.1:0-6071 GCA_037134595.1 Pseudomonadota bacterium | reverse complement strand
CAAAAACACCACCTCGGGCACATCGCCTTGAACACGCGGCAGCATCAGCTTGGCTGACCCCGCTTGTGCAAGATCAACCAACCGCGCCCGCCCTTGGCGCAGGCCAAAGGCCGCAAAGGCGCGGCCTTTGCTGCGTTGCAGCGCGCGGGATTGGGGCAGATCAAACATCAAAGGGTCGTCCAATGCTGAGTCCTTGTCCTTCTGGGCCACAAGGCGCGATGCCCGCTAGGTTTTGGCAGCAGCGGCACGGGTCTTGCGGGCAAGCCACGGCACGGTTGCGGTTGAATTCATCACATCGCCCAAGAAACGGGCACAAAGAAAAGCCGCGCCCCTTGGTCGGGGGCGCGGCTTGGGGTGCGGTGCAGTGCCGTCAGATCAATCGTCGCCCATCGTGGCACCCGGATAGAACGGCAGGGTGCGCACGCGGGTGCCCGTCAACTTGGCCCAAGCATTGGCAATCGCGGGGGCAACACAGGGAACACCTGTTTCCCCCACCCCGCCCGGCGATGCAGAACTGGTGACGATCTTGACGGCAACCTCGGGCATCTCGGAAATCTTCAGCATCCGGTAGCGGTTAAAGTTCGACACCTGCGGCACGCCTTTGACAAACTTCACCTCGCCCCACATCGTGGCGGAAATGCCGTGGGCAATGCCGCCCTGTATCTGGGTTTCCACCCCGTCGGGGTTCACGACAATGCCGCAGTCAATGGCGCAGTACATCTTTTTGACCACGGCCTGACCGGCAGAGTTTTTGCCAACCTCTGCCGCCATGGCGATGTAACTGCCAAAGCCGCTTAAGAACGCCATCCCGCGTGCGGTGCCCGAGGCGGGCGGCACGCTCCAATTGGTCAGGGTTTCAAGCGCAGTTAGAACGCCCAGCGCGCGCGGGTTGCCATCAGGGCCGCTGACCAGACCCTTGCGGAAGGCCAGAGGGTCCTTGCCCGCCAAAAGGGCGAGTTCGTCCACAGCACTTTCAACCGCAAAGGTGTTGTAGCTTTCCCCGACCGAGCGCCAATAGCCCAAGCGCACATCGCACGGCACCAGCGGCAGAAACTCGATCCGCTTGGCCCCGATCTTGTAGGGCAGGCCCACGGCCCCTGCCACAGCCCCCGTGTCTTCGGGGTTGTTGGCCGGCAGCGTGCCGCGCTGGATGTTGATCGAAGGCGAAACGTTGCGATAGACCAGATCAGTGATCTCGCCCCCCGAAGTCACCGCCGCCTGCACCCGTATCAGCGCCGAGGGGCGGTAATAATCGTTCTTGAAATCCTCCTCGCGCGACCAGATCAGCTTGACGGGCACCTTGGCGAGTTTGGACAGTTTGACCGCCTCGGCCACATAGTCGGTTTCAAACTTGCGCCCCAAACCGCCGCCCATCAGCGTGGTGTGCACCGTGATGGCCGAAGTGGGCAGGCCGGTGATCGAAGCCGCAAGGCCCGGAATGAACTGCTGGCCTTGGGTGGGCACCCAGATTTCGCAGGCATTGGCCGTGACACTGGCGGTGCAGTTGACCGTCTCCATCGTGGCATGGGCGAGGAAGGGCAGCGAATAGGTCGCATCCATTGCCCCAGCGCCTGCCGTCACCGAGGGCGACCCCACCGCTTCTGCCACATAAGGCGTTGCCGTCGAGATCAGCAAAGCCTGCGCCGCAGCCGCCAAAGCGGTGCTATCGGCGGTGTTGGGATCAGCGGGCAGGTTCCATGTGATCTTGCTGGCGATCGACTTGGCCAGTTGCATCGCCGTCCATGTGTCATCGGCCAAAACACCCACGGCCGTGCCAAGGTTATACAGCACCGTGCCCGACACCGAGGCCGGCATGGTCTTGACCGTACCACCTTGCACCGGCGCGTGGATGGTCGAGCCAAACTTCATGCCCGCCACTTTGACATCCATGCCGAACACCGCCGTGCCGTTGGTCTTGGCTGGCACATCCAGACGCGGGATTTTTTGGCCGATAAAGCGGGTCGTCGTGGCCAAAGTGGCCGTATCGGGCAGGGGTAAGGTTGACGCCTTTACCACCACCTGCGCAAAGGTGATCGAGCTTGCGCCCTTGGTCAAAGTACCCCCCTGCCCCAAGACCCAAACCCCGCCCTCTTGCAGGTTGGCCGCCGCAATCAACGTATCGCGCGCTTTGGCCGCAGCCAAACGCAGCGGACCATACCATCCCCGCGTCGAGGTGCTGCCCCCCGTCAACTGCGCGCCAAAGAGCGGGTTGCCGTAGGGATTGGGCCAAGCGATCGAGGCCGGCGCGTGTTCGGCGCGCACCTGCGACCAGTTCAAATTCATCTCTTCGGCGACAAGCTGCGCCAGACCCGACAAAATCCCCTGCCCCATCTCGGAGGCTCCCAAGATCACGGTGACGCTGTTGGCCGTGTCAATCTTGATATAGGCCCCGATAGACCCCGCCCCCGCCGTGGCGGCCAGCGCGCCCTTGGTGGCAGGGGTGAACACAAAGGGCACCACAAGGGCCGCAGCCCCCGTCAGCACGGCGCGGCGCGACAGTCCTTTTGCGGTATCGGTTTGGGCTTCATCGGCAGTTTCATTGACGTCTTTCATAGCGCTCGTCCTTGTGTTCCGATGGGTTACAGGGTTTTGGCGGCATCTTTGATGCGGGCATAGGTGCCGCAGACGCACAGGTTGTTCAGTTCCGGAATGATCGCAGCGCCGTGGTGTCCGGCCTTCATCGCCCCCGTCGCGGCCACCAACATGCCAGACTGGCAAAAGCCGCATTGCGGCACTTGCTTGGCAACCCAAGCCGCCTGCGCTTTGACCCCGTTTGCGTCGGCGGCCAGACCCTCTACGGTGACAATCTTGCGGCCCACGGCTTCTTGCACGCTCATGTCGCAGGATTTTTCGGGCTGGCCATCGACCAACACCGTGCAGGCGCCGCAGACCTCGATCCCGCAGCCATATTTCGTGCCAGTCAGCCCGATTTTATCGCGCAGCACCCATAGCAAGGGCATCTCCGCGCTGGACGCCGTCACCGTGTAGCTTTTGCCGTTCACGTTCAACTTGTAGGTGGCCATGAAATCCCCCATCCCTTGCATCTGGAAGTGTGTGTCCGAAAGCTTGGTCGACCGAACGCGGATATCCGATGTGTTCGAACGCGGTCCGCGCGTTAATGTTTATAAGAAATGGCTAGCATGACACTTTGACCTAGGTCACGTGCTGAAGACCAAAAAACAGTAATCTTGACGCCTAGGGCCAGAGGTTCGGGTGGGCATAGGTCGCAAGTTTACGGGCTTTGGCCTTTCGGATCACTGGATTTTTGAAGCATTGGCAGGACCGGTCTGCTCAAAGGGTTTTGCCAAACGCGCAAGACGACGTGGCGCGCGTTGGTCTACCCCAAATCGCATTTTAGACACGCTTGGGGCAAAAACCGCTTGTAGTTCAGCCCTTCGCCATCACGATGTCAGCACAAACAGCACCAGCCATGGGGCAAGATGGGCCCCGAAGGCCAACCGTCCTTGATACCCCAAACGCTGCCCCCAAGCTTGCAGCAAGCCGCTTGCTGCCGCGGCGAGAACATAAGCCGGTAGAAGGCTTGGGTCCAGCCAAGCCGCAGCCGCAGCCATCAATTTGACATCGCCCGATCCCAAGCCTGACCTTCCCCGCAACGCCAAAAACGCCCCCTGCAGCAGCGTCAGTAAGCCCCAAACCACCGTCACCGCCAAAATATGCGGCAGCAGCGGGGCCTGTGCCAGTTTGGCTGCAAGCAGGCCCAAGGCGATCAAGGGCAGTGACAAAAGGTCAGGAATGCGAAAATGGCGCAGGTCGATCAGGGTAATGGCGGCGGTGATCGCGCCCAGCAGCCCGCAGGTGGTGGCTTGGGCCATGCCAAACCGCGCAAGGCCCACGCCAAAGGCGACAGCCGCGCAGGCCAGTACCGCCGCGCGCTCTTTGGGGCCTAGCCAAGCCGCGACCTGCCGCACCGAGATGCGCCTTGGGATAGGCTCTGTCATGGGGCGGGAAGGGTAGAGGACGATGTTGGCGTCATATCCGGTACGCCAGTCTGTGTCGGGGTGGCCTGTGTCGGGATGCCCTGTGTCGGGGCGTTTTCGACCAGCGGCAAGGTGATTTGCCCTTCGGGTCCGATAAACTCGGCACTTTTGTCAAAGACGTGGAAAAGCGTCAGCCCCTGCGCCGTTTCGCCCGGACGCAAGAACACAACCAGCCCCCCCGAATCATCCCCCAAATAGGCCCCGCCCGGCAAAGGGCTGGTCACCGTGCCCATTAAGACGGGTTGCGGCGGCAAGATAGCGGGTGCCGCAACTGGGGCCGCTTGTTCAACAACCAAAGGCTCGGGTGCTGCCACCGCCAAAGCCGGAGGGCTGCGGGTCGGGTCAAACAGCGGATGGTCAAACAGGGCTTGAAAGTCACCCTTTTGCCGCTGCGAAATTGGGTTCAGGTCGGCCACAGCATTGGATTGGATCGGGGGTGGGGGCAGCGCAGGAACGAGCGCAGACTTGGGCCAATAGTCCCACGCCACAATCCCCGCCAAGACAAGCGCGCATAGGGCCAAAAGATAGGGCCGCAGCGTCATGGGGTGACCTTTCCAGCGTAAGCAGACAGGTCCATCTCAACCGTCAGGCTGGCCCCCGAAGCAGACAAGCGCAGCGCGTCGACAAAGATCAAAGGTTCCGCCTGCTCTAACGCGATCAGCGCCGTCATGACCGAAGGTTCATCCCCCACGAGGCGCAAGTTGACGGGCAGGCGGGTCAAGGGACCCTCGGCCTCGGCCCCGCGCGCGTCGATCTGTTGCACTTGGGTAATGCCTCCCACCAAGCGTAGCACCTGCGCCTGCAAGGCAGATGAGGCCAACCCCGCCGTCCCACCGGTCACCAACAGCTTGGCCGCTTGCACCACAGGTTCTGCCGGTCGGTGATCCAGCGCCGCTTGCAGCCTTTGCGCTGCATCGTCTGCGCGGTTGGATTGCTGCAGGGCCAAAGCCCAAACCGTAACGGCCAGCAAAAGGGCTAGCACAGGCGGGGCCAAAACCAGCGTTAGCGCCCGCCTCCGCGTCATGGCAGCGCCCCCAAGGTGGCATGGATGGCAAAGCTATAGCTGCCGCTTGCAGGATCATGCGCCGCAGGGCCGGCAAAGTTGACCGTAGCAAAGACGGGGTCGGCGGAGAGGGCGGGAATGATCCCCTCGGGTGTCAGGGTCTGGCCGGACAGGTCGATCTCTGCCCCTGTCGCTGACAGGGTGGTTAGATAGGAATCTTGCGGCAAAGCCTGCGCCAGATGCGCCAGCGCCAAGGCCAAGCTGCCCGATTTGCGCTGCAACAGAGCCAAGGCCGCTTGGGCGGGGCCAGCCCCTTCTTTCAACCGCTGCGATGACCGATCGAGCGCCGCGATCGACAGCGCCGCGCGGTCTTGCGCCTGCCACATGGCTTGCAGCCCCACACCGGCCATGCCCAACGCCAAAACGGTGACCAGCCCGACCGACAGGGCCAGCCTGTCGCGCCAGCGCCGCAGTTGGGCCACGTCGCGGCGAAACCAGAAGCATGTTCGAATACAAGCCGGAGCTCGAGAAGCGGAACGGCCAGCCATTGACGTTCAAGCTGCCGAAGAACTACGAGGCGCCAGGAATTCGGGACTCGCGGATTTTTGGGCCGATGGGAAAGTTTGTGCGGCGGGGCCAGCGCGGGATGTTGCTCTCCGAGATGCTGCCGCATATCGGCGGGGTGGTGGACGATCTGTGCTTCCTGCACGGGATGCACGCCGACAGCGAGGCACATGCCCCGGCGATTCGGCAGTTGCACACCGGGCAGAGCATTCAGGTTCGACCGTCGATGGGGGCTTGGACGCTGTACGGCCTGGGGACGGAGAACCAGAATCTGCCCGGGTTCGTCACAATCTGCCCCGTGTTGAGCGGGGACGGGGGCACGCCGCAACTGTTCGGCAGCGCGTTCCTGCCGGCGATTTATCAGGGGACGCCGATCGGGAAGTCCGGCGACGCCAAGAACGCGCGGATCGACTATCTGCGCGACTCCAGCGTGACGCCCGCGGAGCAGCGGAAGCAGTTGGATTTCCTGGCGGAGGCGGTGGCCGGCGCGGCGCCCATCCTGCTGC
>JBAXLX010000219.1:0-6072 GCA_037134595.1 Pseudomonadota bacterium | reverse complement strand
AGCGCCAGTCCAGCAGCCAGTCCGGCTCGTTGTTCTTGGCACTGATCAGGCGCACGATGTCTTCGGACAGGCCCTTGGGGGCATAGTCCATTTCGATATCCGTGGCCCAGCCGTATTTATAAGCCCCCATCGAGGCGACGGTTTCAATCGTCTCGCGGTCCACGCCGTCGCGCACCTCAAGTTGGGGGTGGTCCAGTTCCAGATTGGCCATGATCTTGTCCTTCACCCTCAATGCCTTGCGGCGCGTTCTTTAAGCAATGCGCGCCAGAATGCGCTTGTAGTCTTTGCCCCAAGCTTCCGCAAAGCGCAGAACCTCGTCCTCTGTATTGGTTGGCCCCAGCGAGATGCGGATCGCTTGGCCTGCCAAAGTCTCGTCATAGCCCATCGCCCGCAGGGTCTTGCTGGCCCGCACCCTACCGCTGGAACAGGCCGATCCGGCTGAGATGGCAAAGCCCGCAAGGTCCATCACCATCACCTGCGTCTCGCCTTTCCAGTGTGGCGCGATCAGGCAAAGCGTGTTGGGCAAACGCGCTGCGCTATTCCCGACAGAAATAGTATTAAATCCCTGCGAGGACAACGCCTGATTTAGAGTATTTCTAAGTTCGCCCACCCGCTCCCACACGCCGTCCGCCAAATCCCGCGCCGCAGCCTGTGCTGCCGCGCCAAATCCGGCGATGCCGATCAGGTTTTCGGTGCCTGCCCGTCGGCCCATCTCTTGACCGCCGCCCTTAAGAACCGGATCAAAATCCACCCCCCGCCGCAGCACCAAGGCCCCGATGCCCTTCGGCCCGCCCAGCTTATGGGCTGACACCAACCCCATCTGACAGCCCAACCAGTTAAACGCCAAAGGCACTTTGCCAAAGGCTTGCGTCAGGTCTGACACGGCCAAGCCGTCGGGAAGGTCTTGCAAAATGCCGGTTTCCGAATTGGCCAGTTGCACCGCGCTGCGGGCGGGGTCGGGCACATCCACCCTGCCCGCGTGGTCGCTCGCCAAATCGCTTGCACACCACGCCGCCACCGCATCATGCTCCACCCCTGCACAGTGCAAACCCCGCCCCGCACAAGCCATAGCCGCCGCCTCTGTCGCGCCAGAGGTGAAGACGATCTCCGCCCCCTCGGCCCCCAAAGCCGCGGCCACCTGCGCGCGGGCGCGTTCGATCAACGCCTTGGCGGCCCGCCCTTCGCCATGAACTGAGGACGGGTTGCCCGCCACATCCATCGCCGCCAGCATCGCAGCGCGCGCTTCAGCACGCAGCGGGGTCGTGGCGTTCCAGTCTAGGTAAGCTCTGTCTGCCATTCAGCTTGGTCCAAACATTCTTGGGGTGCACAGGCGAAATCCCCGCGCGTTTCAGTCTTCATCCACCACGGCAAACAGCGCCGGAACCGCCGGACAAGGCTGCATCTCGTTGCGGATCACGTCTGACAGGCGGGTCTGGTGCAAAAAGACATAGACATGCGCCGACAACCCCTCCCACAGCCGATTGGTCAGGCTTTGCGCCCGTGTGCCCGATACCCCGCCATGCGCCCCCGCCCCGGTGTGCATCGCATCGACGTTTTCCTCCACAGCCGTCAAAATCTCGGCCACCCGAATATCCGACGGGGTGCGCGCCAGTTTGTAGCCCCCCCCCGGGCCGCGCACGGCCTCGACCAGACCGGCGCGGCGGAGTTTGACAAAAAGCTGTTCCAGATAGGGCAAGGAAATGTCTTGCCGCTTGGCAATCTCGGCCAAAGACATCAGATCATCGGGTTTGGCGGCTTGCACCTCGGCCAAGGCCAGATCGGCCAAGGCCACCATGGCATAGCGGCCTTTGGTGGACAGTTTCATAAATCTGGTATCCCATTGACGCAGGGCGCTGCGGACATTACCTCAGGCCGGAACGAAAGGTGGCGCTGGGCTGCCTTTGGAATGGCTTTAAGGTAACTGACCGATTTTGTCAACAATCGGCCGGCACCCTTTGGCCCAGGACTGGACGATAGACAATGCCCGAAGTGATTTTCGCAGGCCCGGAAGGGCGTCTTGAAGGCCGCTACCATCCGCAAAAGGACCGAGACGCCCCGATCGCCATCGTCCTGCATCCCCACCCCAACTACGGCGGGACGATGAACAACAAGGTGGTCTACAACCTGCACTACGCCTTTTACCGCTTGGGCTTTTCCGTCTTGCGCTTCAACTTTCGCGGTGTCGGGCGCAGCCAAGGCGAATATGATCTGGGCATTGGTGAATTGTCCGATGCGGCGAGTGCTTTGGATTACCTGCAATCGATGAACCAGAACTCCAAGCATTGCTGGGTGGCAGGCTTTTCCTTTGGCGCATGGATCGGGATGCAGCTTTTGATGCGCAGGCCCGAGATCACGGGCTTTATCTCGGTTGCCCCGCCGGCCAATATGTACGATTTCACCTTCCTTGCGCCCTGCCCCGCCTCGGGTCTGATCATCAACGGCAGTGCCGACAAAGTCGCCCCGCCCAAAGACACGCTGACGCTGGTGAATAAGTTGCACGAGCAAAAGGGCATCACCATCACCCATGATGTCGTCGAAGGCGCGGATCACTTCTTTAAAGATGAAGAGGCGCATATGACGCCGATGATCAATACCGTCTCGACCTATGTCAAACGCCGCTTGGGCGAAGTGACGCGCTAGGGGGCTGTGATGGCGTCGGATGCGGGCGGGCGTCTGTCGGCCCAAATGGCCTTTCTGAACGAGGCGGATCGCCTGAAATCTGTGTTGCGCGCCACGACTTTGGTCGATGGCTCGCGGCGCGAAAACTCCGGCGAGCATTCGTGGCATCTGGCCCTGTACGCTTCTGGCCCTGTACGCTATGGTTCTGGCCGATCAGGCCGCCCCGGACGTGCGCATTGACCGCGTGATCCGCATGTTGGTGCTGCATGATCTGGTGGAAATCGACGTGGGCGATGTGCCCATCCATTCGTCCCACGGCCAAGCCCATGGGTCAACCGCCACCCAAGAGGCTGAAGCCAAAGCCGCCGCCCGCATTTTTGGCCTGCTTCCCCCCGATTTAGGCGCCGATTTCTTGGCCCTGTGGCAAGAATTCGAAGCCGCCGTAACCCCCGATGCGGTCTTTGCCAAAGCCCTAGACCGCGTCCAACCCGTCATGGCCAACCTCATGTCGGGCGGCGGCACTTGGGTGGACTACAACGTCACCTCTGACCAGCTTGACGCCCGCGTGGGCAGCAAAATCGCCCGCGGTGCACCGAAATTATGGGACTGGGTGCGCGCAAAGACCCGCGATTACTTCGGCGCGCCCTGACCAGAGGGTTTGCGATACGCCTCGGCCAGCAAGACCCATAGATGGCGCTGGATATAGTCGGGGTCCAGCGGCGGCATCACTTCGGTGTCGGGATACATCGCATAATCAGGCGAAAACGCCGCCTCTTGGCCCAACATCCGCGCCAATCGGGCATTGCTGTCGCCAAACATCTGCACAAAAGCCCGCGCTTTATCGCGTGAGGGCGCGATTTTATCGCTTGTCATCTCGATCAGGTTTCGTTTCAAAGCCTGCTCGATCGGCCTTTGCAGCAAGCCTGCTGCGCGCAACTGGTAGATAAAGCGCACCGTCGTAGCCCCCATGGCGGTGTTGACATCGTCGTTATGCCCGTCAGGGTGCAGGTTTAGCCCGGTTGCCGCGATGAAATCCGCCACAACATCGCCACCGGCAAACAGCGCGCGGTCATAGACGCGCACGATCAGCTTGGCCTCAGGCAGGGCAAGCTGCCAAGCTTGCAGACGTGTGGCATAATCCAGATAGGCCAGCATTCCAGGATTTATATTGTCCAACGGCCCCTTGACCCCGCCAAAGACCAGCGCCGACTGCACCGTACGCCCGCCCTGTTGCCAGTGCGAGATGGTCATCCTGTCTTGCCGTCGCACATAGGCGATCAGGGTGACCTGGTCGAACCGCTTGCGCAGGGCGCTGGTAAATGTGGCAATCTCGGGGTCTTGCAGAAAGAAAAGATCCTCGGCACTGAGGATCATGTTGCGCGCACTGGCATCAACCACCGCCAACAGGGTGGCAAAGCCGGCCGGATTTAGGGGAAAATCCGCCCCTTCGGGCGTGCGGCGCACCAGAACCATCTGCCCCCAGTTCAAAGGCCGCCCCGCGCTTTCACAAAAGACCCAAGCCTGCGCGGCCAAGCGGCGCTTTTGGCGCGAAAGATACAGTTGCAGCGCCGTCGACCCTGTCTTATGGGCGCCAATGTGAAGGATCAATTTCCGCACGGTCTGAAAACTCCGTCAAAATATACTGGCCGAGATGTCTCAAATTTGCGGTATACTGTTGCATACCATCTTTTCAACGCGCCCGCGAACCTCTATCTAGACACCATTCGTTGCACATAGCCAAGGGGCCCGCGCATGACCAAAATCAAGGTAGCCAACCCCGTCGTCGAGCTTGACGGCGATGAGATGACCCGGATTATCTGGGACTTCATCAAGCAAAAGCTGATCCTGCCCTATCTGGACATTGATCTGAAGTACTACGATCTGGGCATCCAAGAGCGTGATCGCACCAATGACCAGATCACCATCGATTCGGCGGAAGCCATCAAGAAATACGGCGTGGGCGTCAAATGCGCGACCATCACCCCCGATGAGCAGCGGGTGGAAGAATTCGGCCTGAAGCACATGTGGAAGTCGCCCAACGGCACGATCCGCAACATCTTGGGCGGCGTGATCTTCCGCGAGCCGATCATTTGCCAAAACGTCCCCCGCCTTGTGCCGGGCTGGACCAAACCCATCGTGATCGGCCGCCATGCCTTTGGCGACCAGTACCGCGCGACCGACTTCCACTTCCCCGGTGCGGGCAAGCTGACGATGAAATTCGTGGGCAACGACGGCACTGTGATCGAGCGCGACGTGTATTCCGCCCCCTCGGCGGGTGTCTATATGGGCATGTACAACCTAGACGACTCCATCATCGACTTTGCCCGTTCGTCGATGAACTACGGGCTGCTCAAAGGCTGGCCGGTCTATCTGTCGACCAAGAACACCATCCTCAAAGCCTATGACGGGCGCTTTAAAGATCTGTTCGCCAAGGTCTATGCCGAAGAATTCGAAGACAAATTCAAGGCCGCTGGCATCCACTACGAACACCGCCTGATTGACGATATGGTGGCATCCGCCATGAAATGGTCGGGCGGCTATGTCTGGGCCTGCAAGAACTATGACGGCGATGTGCAGTCTGACACGGTCGCACAGGGCTTTGGCTCGCTTGGCCTGATGACCTCGGTTCTGATGACCCCCGATGGCAAGATTGTCGAGGCCGAGGCCGCCCACGGCACCGTCACCCGCCACTACCGCCAGCACCAAAAGGGCCAGCAAACCTCGACCAACTCGGTCGCTTCGATCTTTGCTTGGACAGGCGGGCTGAAACACCGCGCCAAGCTGGATGACAACGCCCAACTGATGCGCTTTGCCCAAACGCTGGAAAAGGTCACGGTCGATGCTGTCGAAGACGGCTGGATGACCAAAGATCTGGCCCTTCTGGTCGGCCCCGATCAAAAATGGCTCACCACCATCGGCTATCTGGAAAAAGTCGCCGAATACCTCGACAAAGCCCTGATCGGCTAATTCTTTCATACTTGCAAAAATATCCCGGGGGGCTCCGGGGGGCTGGCCCCCCGGCTATCGAGCGGTCCGGGGGGCTGGCCCCCCGGTTTTCGCGCGGTCCGGGGGGCTGGCCCCCCGGCTTTGGCCAGGTCGGGGGGGCACCCCCCGGCCTTTTCATTTGGAACGCCTCTGGCTTTCCAAGCGCAAACCCTGTAAGGCCCTCGCAACCGCAGAAAACCGAAAGAGACCGCCCCGATGGAGCTTCGCAACATCGCCATTATCGCCCACGTCGACCATGGCAAAACCACGCTCGTTGATGAGCTTTTGAAACAATCCGGCTCTTTCCGCGAAGGGCAACAAGTGTCCGAACGCGCGATGGACAGCAACGATATCGAACGCGAGCGTGGCATCACCATTCTGGCCAAATGTACCAGCGTGGAACATGACGGCATCCGCATCAACATCGTCGACACCCCCGGCCACGCCGATTTCGGTGGCGAGGTGGAG
>JBAXLX010000218.1:0-6097 GCA_037134595.1 Pseudomonadota bacterium | reverse complement strand
CCGCAAGGCTTTGGCACATTCATGCCCTGACGACAGCGAAACCTCCCGCTCGGCGGAAAGCCCCCCCACCAGTACTGCCACGCGGGAGCCTGCGCCTGCAAGCTTGCCCACCATCACTGCCTCTTTCCGGACTTTGCCGGATCTTATTTTTTCTCTGCCACCGGTTCGCCGACGCGCAGTATCCCCCCCTCTAACGTGATATTGGCGGTTTGCAAAACCTTCTTTCGCACCTGCTCGCCAAGATTTTCCAAATCGGCAGCGGTGGCGGTTCCGGTGTTGATCATAAAGTTGGAATGCTTGGGCGACATTTGCGCGCCACCCAGCGTGGCCCCGCGCAGACCTGCGTCGTCGATCACCTTCCACGCCTTCAGCTCTTGGCTGTCATCGGCCTGTCCGGTCGAGGAATAGCCCACCGGATTGCGAAAGGTTGACCCCGCCGAGCGGTCTTTGGTGGGCTGGCTGGCATCGCGCTTGGCGATCTGGTCGGCCATCTTCGCCTCAAGCTGCGCAGGATCACCCGCGGTGGCGGCAAAGGTTGCCTGCACGATCACCCAGCCATCCGGCAAAGTCGACTGGCGATAGCCAAGGTGCAAATCGGCGGCGGGGATCGTCACAACCTGCCCCTGTCGCGTGACCGCGCGCACCTCGATCAGGTGGTCTTTGACATAAGACCCATAGCACCCCGCATTCATCCGCACCGCCCCACCGATCGAGCCCGGGATGGTGCGCAAAAAGGTCAGGTCAAGGCCCGCCTCTGCCGCCCGCCGCGCCACATGAGAATCCAGCGCCGCAGCCCCCGCCACCACGCGCCCCCCCTGCACAGCAATGCCATTAAACCCCCGCCCCAGCCGGATCACCACCGCCCGAATCCCCCCATCGCGCACGATCAGGTTCGACCCAACGCCCATGGGGAAAACCGCAACCGAAGGGTCAAGGTCGCGCAGAAAAGCCGCCATATCGTCTTCATCCGCCGGCTGAAACAGCCAATCCGCAGGCCCCCCCACGCGCAGCCACGTGAGGTCCGCTAAGGCACGGTGCGGTGTCAGTATGCCGCGAGGGATGGGAAGGTCGCTCATGGCGCTTTGCGACAAGTGGGGTGGAGGGGGCGCAAGATGCGGTCTATGCCAACTTGGCAGGCAGCGCGTTGGCCCAAGCCGAGATCGACCCTGCCCCCAAACACACCACCAAATCCCCCGGTCGGGCGCATTCGCGCACCAAGCGGGGCAGATCGGACTCTCCCATCAAAGCCTCGGCATGGCGGTGGCCGTGGGCGATCAGGCCTGCGACGAGGTCGTCTCGGGAGGCACCATGGATGGGGTCTTCGCCTGCGGCGTAGACATCGGCGATGGCGACCACATCGGCCTCGTTAAAGCAGGTGCAGAAGTCTTCGAACAGGCTTGCAAGGCGCGTGTAGCGGTGGGGTTGGTGAATGGCGATCACACGCGCACCGGGCACTTTGGCAACCGACTGGCGGGCGGCTTTCAAGACGGCGGCGATTTCGACCGGATGATGGCCGTAATCGTCGATGATCGTCACCCCGCCCACCGTGGCAACAGTGGTAAAGCGGCGGTTGACGCCTGCGAAACTGGCCAAAGCCTCACGGATTTCGGCGCGTTTCATGCCCAGATGGCGGGCCACCGCGATGGCGGACAAGGCGTTGGAGACGTTGTGATCCCCCGGCATCGGCAGGGTGCAGTTCTCGATCACAGGCGCGCCCTGTTCGCCTTGCAGGAGCACGTCAAAGGTCGTACGCCCTGCATCATGGCGCAAATTCACCGCGCGCACATCGGCTTGGGCGTTAAAGCCAAAGGTCACAATCCGGCGGTCGGTGACGCGGCCCACAAGGGCCTGCACCTCGGGGTGGTCGGTGCAGCAGACGGCCAGACCGTAGAAGGGCACGTTCGACACAAAGTCGAAGAAGCCTTTGCGCAGCGCATCAAACGTGTGCCAATGCTCCATATGTTCGGGGTCGATGTTGGTGACGATGGCGATCGTGGCGGGCAGGCGGTTGAACGATCCGTCGGATTCGTCCGCCTCGACCACCATCCATTCGCCCGCCCCTGCCCGCGCGTTGGACCCATAGGCATGGATCACCCCGCCGTTGATCACGGTCGGATCAAAGCCGCCCTTGTCCAGCAAGGTCGCCACCATGGTTGTCGTGGTGGTCTTGCCATGCGTGCCCGCAACGGCGATGTTGGATTTCAGCCGCATCAGTTCGGCCAGCATCTCGGCGCGGCGCACCACGGGCAGTTTGCGGCGGCGGGCTTCTTCCAGTTCAGGATTGCCCTTTTTGATCGCAGAGGAAATCACGACCACGGCGGCAGCGCCGATATTGGTGGCAGACTGACCTTCAAAGAAGGTGGCGCCCAGTGCGACCAACCGCTCGGTGATCTTCGACGCGCGGGCATCTGACCCCTGCACAGTATACCCCAAGGTCATCAGCACCTCGGCAATGCCCGACATGCCAATGCCGCCCATGCCCACAAAGTGGATCGGGCCGAGTTCCATCGGCAGTTTGGTGGCGGCAGCACTCATGTCTTTGGTCCGGCAAGGGCCGCAACCCAAGCGGCAAGGCGGATGGTGGCGTCAGGGCGGCCTTGGGCATGGGCCAAGGAAGCCATGCGTTCGGCGCGGTCTGGATGGGTCAGGATAGCGGCGATTTCAGCCGACAGGCGGGCGGCATCCAAGCCTGGTTCGGGGCAAAGCACAGCCGCCTCCGCCTCAACCAGACCCCGCGCGTTGGCGGTTTGGTGATCGCCTGTGGCGGCCGCAAAAGGGATCAGGATTGACGGGCGGCCAATCACCGAAATATCGGCAACCGAAGAGGCCCCTGCGCGCGAGATCACCAGCTGCGCCTCGGCCAAGCGGCGGGGGATGTCGGCGAAAAACGGGGCAACTTCGGCCTTGATGTCGGCCGCGTCATAGGCGGCCACCACGCGGGCGTGGTCTTCCTCACGCGCTTGGTGGGCGACGCGCAGATAGGATTTCAGTCTGGGCGGCAGGGCTGCAAGGGCTTGGGGCACCACATCTGACAGCACCCGCGCGCCTTGGCTGCCGCCGATGACCAGCACGCTCATCGGGTAATCGCCCGGCGCCATATAGGGCGCACCAGCGCGGTCAAGCACGGCTTGGCGCACCGGGTTGCCCACAGGCTCGCCTGCAACGCCAGCGGGCAACGGCGTCGGCCACGTGCCGCAGGCAACCATGGCAACGCGCCGGGCAAATATCTGGTTCACCCGCCCCAAGACAGCGTTTTGTTCATGAATCATCCGCGGCAGGCGCAAAATCCATGCGGCGGTCAGGGCAGGAATTGACGGATAGCCGCCAAAACCCACAACAACCGAGGGCCTATCCCACACACAGCGCCCAAGCGCCGACATCACGCCGCCTATGATCTGAAAGGGCACCAAAAGCCGCGCAAAAAGCCCGCCTCGGGCAAAGGTCCCGGAAGAGACAACCACCCGTTCCACCTGTGCCGGAAAGCCCCCCGCATAGCGCGCGCCGCGCGCGTCGGTCGACAGGCGCACCCGCCAGCCTTTGGCCACCATCGCTTCGGCCAAGGACTGCGCGGGGAACATGTGACCGCCCGTGCCGCCGGCTGCAATCAAAAGATAGGGGCGCTTTGTCATTCTATCGGCCCCGCCGGAAAAGGTCGCTGATCTCGCCTTGCGGACGCAGACGGGTCAGCGCCAAGAGCATGCCCACCGTGATGCCCGCCGCAATCACCGAAGACCCGCCATAAGAGACGAAGGGCAGCGTCATTCCCTTGGCGGGCAAAAGGCGCACCGCAACCGCGATGTTGATCATGGCTTGCACACCAAAGATGCACGCCAGCCCCGTGCCCGCCAAGCGCACGAAAGGGTCGCGCTCTTTGGTCAGTCGCAGCAAGGACCGGATCACCACCGTGCAATACAGCCCCATTATCAGCAAGACAAGGATCAGGCCATATTCTTCTGCCGCAACCGCAATGATAAAATCGGTATGGGCATCGGGCAGGATCCATTTGACCTGACCATTGCCCACGCCCACACCGAAAAAGCCGCCCTCTTGAATGGCATTGGTGGCATAGCCGATCTGGCTGCGCGGATCGACCTCAAGGTTCAAAAACCCGTCGATACGCCGCGCGAGGTGTTGGGAATGATGATAGGCAAAGTTGCCCGAAACGCCGACAAAGCCAATGATAAGGGCGATCCATGTCATTCGGGCGCCAGCAACGAAGTAAATCACACTCCAGCCAAAGATCACCAGCATGGTTTGCCCAAAGTCGGGCTGCGTGGCCAAAAACCCCACGATCACCACCAACAGGCCAAAAGAGATCATCTTACCCGGCGGACCCGCCACCTCGGTTGATGCCGCCATCAGCCAAGCGGTGACGATGACGAACCCGGGCTTGAGAAACTCTGACGGCTGGAAGGACACAAAGCCCAAGGAATACCACCGGATCGCCCCCTTGCCAAAATCGGTGCCCAACACCGGCAGGCACACCACGGCCACAAAGGTCAAGGCAAAGCCCAAAACACCGGCGCGGCGGATCGTATCGGGCGACAAAAGCGAAAAGCTGATCATCGCCACCACGGCCAAGGCGCTATACGCAGCCTCACGTTGCACGTAATAGAACGGCGGAAAATTGTTTTTTGCAGCCAAAGGCACGGACGCGGCCAGCCCCAAGAGCAGCCCGATGCCGATCAGCACGAAAATCGCCGTCAGCGACCACTTGTCGATGGTCCGCCACCAACGCGGCAGGACCGGCTCTTTCACCCGCGCGGGCATAGAGCCGAACACCATTTCTGTCATAAAACGCCTGCTTGCCTGACTGCCGATATGCCCAAGTTGATCCTGGATCACCATCAGAATAACCCAAATCTCGTGGTCTGACCAGCCGGATTTGCAATAGGCGGCAAGATCGGTCCGAGTGGGTACGGGCAAAAGATCACCCGTGGTCAGGCGGCACTTTGGGGCAGACCTCTTTGGGCGCCAAACCGTGTTATCTGGGGTGCTTTGCCAAAAGCGTCATACGGCGATCCAGGCTTGATTGCGGCCAATAGGCTTTGCGATCGTAAGATTCGGGCAGGATTGGCACGTCACGCTCCAACACCAGCCAAGGCAGTTTGGTCGAAGTGTAGATATGGATATCAGGCGGGCAAGCGGCGGGGTCTGTCAGCGTGCCCACGCGCACAAAGGCCATCAGCCGCGCAGCCCCCGCATAATGGCTATAGAGTGTCACTTTGCAGGTGGGGCAGCGGGCGATGATCTGGCCCTTGCCTGACTGCGACGGGGTGACAATTTCCTCCACCGCGCCATGAACCTGCAAGAATTCCGTTTCGATCATGGCATTGAGCGCAAAGGCGCTGCCGGTTTCGCGCTGGCACCATGTGCAATGGCAGCAATGGGTGAAGAGCGGACTTTGGGTCATGCGGTAGGTGACCGCGCCGCAGGTGCATTTGCCGTCCATGTCAGACTCCGATCAGGGCGCGGACAAGGGATGTAAAATCCTCGCCGCGCTTTTCAAAATTGGGATATTGGTCGAAAGAGGCTGCGGCGGGCGAAAGTAACACCACCTCGCCCTCTTGCGCCTCGGCGGCAGCTTGGGCGACCGCGCGTGCCATCGTCTCACAGATGTCATAGGGCAGATCGCCCAGCTCTTGGGCGAAGTCTTGGGCGGATTGGCCGATCAGATAGGCTTTTTGCACCGATCCCAGATGGGGGATCAGCCCCTTGATCCCGCCCTCTTTGCCCAGACCGCCCGCGATCCAGCGGATTTTGGCATAAGATTGCAGCGCCTTGGCGGCACTGTCGGCATTGGTGGCTTTGCTGTCGTTGATAAAGCGCACCCCGCCGCGTTGGCCGATCACTTGGGCGCGGTGAGCAAGGCCCGCAAAGCTGTGCAATGCGGCTTCGATCTGCTTGGGCGCAAAGCCCAGCGTGCGGCAGGCGGCATAGGCACAGCAGGCGTTTTGATGGTTATGCGCGCCTTGCAGCCCTGCCACCGCGCGCAAGTCAATCGAGGCGGCTTGTTTGCCCCGCCGCCATTCCGACAAGAACCCCTTGCGGGCAAAGACTGTCCAGCCAAACCCATCCAGCTTTTGGCCTGACGAGA
>JBAXLX010000217.1:0-6122 GCA_037134595.1 Pseudomonadota bacterium | reverse complement strand
CCCATGTTGATGTCGATGATCCGCGCCCCCTGCCCTGCGACATAGCGCGCTGCTTCGGCCATCCAATAGGGGTCGCGCCCCACCAGTTGCACGGCACTTGGCTGATCCAGCCCCGACACATCCAGCGTGGCACGGGCGCGCATTTCGGGATGGTCGCGCATCACCTCGGCCGAGGCGACCATCTCTGACACCACCAAGCCCGCACCAAACCCCGCCACCACCCGACGCCAAGGCAGGTCGGTGATCCCGGCCATGGGGGCCAGAATGACGGGCGGGTTCAGGGCAATGCGGGCTGCGGTCACGCGGATTCCTTTGGTCATTGAAAGCGTCCTAAAGCGGTTCTTGCAAAAGCTCAAAGGAATGCCGCCGTATTTTCGCCTTAAATTCGGGCAACGCCTAAAATATAGGCGCAACGCCCTGCAGGCAACGGCCAGCGGGCGGCAAACGGCCAACAAAGCCCGCAAATCTGTCGCTTTTTGCCAGCAAGCGCCGCGCAGGTTGCAATTCCCTCTGATCGCAGGATGGGCTATGTCGGGCCAAAGGGGTTGGAAGATGACAACAGCGGCGATCATCGTGGCGGCGGGGCGCGGCCTGCGGGCGGGCGGCGGGCTGCCCAAGCAATGGCGCGATCTGGCGGGCCAGCCGGTTGTCGCCCATGCGCTGGCGGCTTTTTCCGGCATGACGCGGGTTTTGGTGATCCACCCCGACGACCGCGCTATGGCCGAGGCGGTGGCCGGCGATGCGATGATTGTGCATGGCGGGGCCAGCCGCGCGGCTTCGGTGCGTGCCGCACTTGAGGCGCTGGCGGGAAGCAGTGTCACCAAAGTGCTGATCCATGACGCCGCCCGCCCCACCGTGTCGCCCGCCCTGATTGCCCGTGTGGTTGAAGCCCTTGACCACGCCCAAGGCGCCGCCCCCGCCCTGCCCGTGACCGATGCGCTGTGGACCGGGGCCGATGGCCGCGTCACCGGCACCCGCGACCGCAGCGGCCTGTTTCGCGCCCAAACCCCGCAGGGCTTTGCCTTTGACGCCATCCTTGCCGCCCACCGCGCCCATGGCGGCGAAGCGGCGGATGATGTCGAGGTCGCCCGTGCCGCAGGGCTTGACGTGGTGATGGTGGCGGGTGACGAGGCCAACCAGAAACTGACCTTTGCCCAAGATTTCGCCCGCGCCGCGCAGGCGCTGACCCTGACAGGAGCACGCATGGATATTCGGATGGGAAATGGCTTTGATGTCCATGCCTTTTGTGAGGGCGACGGGGTGTGGCTGTGCGGTGTCAAAGTACCGCATGGCAAGGCGCTTCTGGGCCATTCTGACGCCGATGTCGGGATGCACGCGCTGACCGATGCGATCTATGGGGCCATGGCCGCTGGCGATATCGGCCAGCATTTCCCCCCCTCTGATGCGCAATGGAAAGGCGCTGAAAGCCGGATTTTCCTGACCCATGCCGCAGACATGGCGCGCGCGCGTGGCTTTGCCATCACCAGTGCCGATGTGACGCTGATCTGCGAGCGGCCCAAGGTCGGCCCGCATGCCGCGGCTATGCGGCAGGCTTTGGCTGCGATCATGGGGATTGATGTGGACAGGGTCAGCGTTAAAGCCACCACATCCGAACGCCTTGGCTTTACAGGCCGCGAAGAGGGTATCGCGGCCCTTGCCAGCGCTGTCTTGGTGGCGCTGTGACGCGGTTACTGGTGATCTTCTTTGGCGCGGGCCTGTTGCGCCCTGCACCGGGCACTTGGGGGTCGGCGGTGGCGCTGGTTCTTGGGATGGGAATTTTGCAGCTTGCGGGCTTTCCTGCTTTGGTTTTGGCCACGGTGCTTGTCACCGCCTTGGGCTTTTGGGCCTGTAAGGTCGAGCTTCAGCCGGGCCAAGACCCCTCAGAAGTGGTGATTGACGAGGTCGCTGGCCAATGGCTGACCCTGCTCTTCACCGCCGCCGCTTTTTGGCTGCGCGGCCATGGGGCGACGGGGTTCTGGAGCAGCGGGCATGTGGGCTGGCTGCCGTGGCCTGCATGGGTGTTTCCGTTCGCTCTGTTTCGGCTGTTTGACATCTGGAAGCCCTCGGTGATCGGACGGGCTGACCGGCGCGCGGATTCGGCGGGGGTGATGCTGGATGATCTGTGGGCGGGGGTGTTTGCGGGGGTGATCTTAGCGGGGCTTTATCACGGGGTGCTTTTGCTGTGAGCGATGTGGCCGAAATCTTGCGCGCGGCGCGGTATTGGGGCTTGCGCATTGCAACCGCCGAAAGCTGCACAGGGGGCATGGTCGCCGTGGCGCTGACGGATCTCGCCGGATCGTCGGATGTGTTTGAGTGCGGCTTTGTCACCTATTCCAACGAGGCCAAGGTGCAAATGCTGGGGGTGACCCCGCAAAGCCTAAATGACCACGGCGCTGTCAGCGAGGTGGTGGCGCAAGAGATGGCCGAGGGGGCCTTGGCCCGATCTGGCGCGGGACTGGCCGTGGCGATCACCGGCATCGCAGGCCCCGGCGGGTCGGCGTTTAAGCCCGAAGGGCGGGTGTGTTTTGGTCTGGCCCGTCATGGCAAAGCGACGAAAGTGGAAACGGTTGACTTTGGCCCGCTGGGCCGCAGCGCGGTGCGCTTGGGCGCGCGGGATCATGCTTTGGCATTGTTGCTAAAGTCGCTTCAGTAATCCTTTCTTAGCCCCGTTTCAGGCAAATGTCTGTCAATTTTGCCCATAAATCAGGCATTTCTAAAATTGTGCAGAAAAACGCCGGCTTTTGCGGCCTGTGCTGCTTTAACCATCGCGCAAAGTGCTTCACCGAGCCCTCCGACCTGACGGAGACAGATTATGAACGCCGCTGACACCGCCTTTATCCTGATTTCCACCGCTTTGGTGCTGTTTATGACCCTGCCCGGATTGGCGATGTTTTACGGCGGGCTGGTTCGGGCGCGCAATGTGCTGTCGGTCTTTACCCATTGCTTTGCGATAGCAGCCCTTGCTTCGGTGCTGTGGCTGGTGTGCGGCTATAGCCTGACCTTCACGCCGGGGGCCTATATCGGCGGGTTGGATCGCGCCTTTTTGGCAGGTGTCACGGTGGAAAGCTTGCACGGCACCCTGCCCGAGGCGGCGTTTTTTGCCTATCAGATGACCTTCGCGATCATCACCCCCGCCTTGATCGTGGGCGCCTATGTCGAGCGGGTGGGCTTTGGCTTTGTGCTGCTGTTTTCCGCCCTTTGGCTGCTGGTGGTCTATGTGCCCGTCGCGCATTGGATCTGGGGCGCGGGGTTTTTGGCCGATGGCGGGATATTCGGGGCGATCGGCGTGCATGATTTTGCCGGCGGCATCGTGGTGCATGAAACGGCAGGGATTGCGGCCTTGCTGGTGGCCATTGCCATCGGGCCACGCAAACACCGCACCACGCCGCCGCATTCGCCGGGCATGGTGATGATCGGCGCGGGGATGCTGTGGGTCGGCTGGTTTGGCTTTAACGGCGGATCGGCTTTGGCGGCCAATGGGCAGGCGGCGATGGCGATCACGGTGACGCATATCTCGGCAGCCTCTGCCGCGCTGACATGGGCGCTGTATGAAAAGATCAAATTCGGGCGGGTTTCAACTGTGGGCTTGGTGACGGGCACGGTCGCAGGCTTGGCCGCGATCACGCCCGCATCGGGCTATGTCGGGCCGATGGCGGCTTTGGTCATTGGCGGTGTGGCGGGGGTTTTGTGCCAAGAGGCGGTGGTGCTGGTCAAAGGCCGTTTGCAGATCGACGACACGCTGGATGTCTTTGGCGTGCACGGTGTGGGCGGGATTTTTGGCACGGTGATGGTGGCGGTCTTTGGCGGTGGCACTTGGGCCGCGCAACTGGGCGGGCTGGCGGTTGTGGGGCTTTGGACGTTGGCCGCCACTTGGGCGCTGATCAAACTTTGCGCCCTGATCACCCCCCTGCGGGTTGATGCCGAAACCGAGGCGAACGGGCTTGACCTGTCCGCCCACGGCGAGCGGGCTTACGAGATGACCTCTTAACTAAGAAGCCCCGTACAGCGCCTTGGCCCGAGTCTCAAAGGCGCGCACCACGCGGGTCATGGCTTCGGTAAAAACCAGACCGATCACACCGCGCAAGATCGGATTGCGGAATTCGAAATCGACATCGAAGGTCACATTGCACGAATTAGGACCGTTCGCCCCTTGCGAAAACCGCCAGACCGATTTCAAATCACGCAGCGGACCGTCCAGATAGTGCGTTAAAATCTGCCCTTGGGCGGGCAGCAAGGTCACGCGCGAGCCGAATCTTTCGCGAAAGAGTTTGAAAGAAATCACCAAATCGGCCTCCATCACCTCGCCGGCCGAGTCGGCTTGGCCCGTCAGGGGCTCGCGAGACCGGATGCGGGCGGCGGCTGTCCAAGGCAGAAACTCAGGATAGCGCGCCACATCGGCGACCAAGTCAAACATCTGTTGCGGGCTATGGGGCAGAAATCTTTCTTCGTGATGCGTGGTCATTTTGCCCCTTCCAAAGGACCGTGGGCGCTTTCGCTCTTGCCACGAACCCTGTGCTGCATTTGAGTGGCAAGACGAAGAAAATCAAGAGGGGCCTATGGGCGAACGTCCTTATGTGATCGACCAGATGATTTCTGCCAAGTCGATTGCCGCACGGGTCGAGGAATTGGCCGTCGATATCACCGAGTATTTCCAAGGGACCGACAAGTTGATCGTGGTGGGCCTGCTGCGCGGGTCATTTGTGTTTATCGCTGACCTCGTGCGCGAATTGGGCCTGCCGGTCGAGGTGGATTTTCTCGAAGCCTCGTCTTACGGCGATTCGATGCGATCCAGCCGCGAGGTGCGGATTTTGAAAGACATTCGCGGCGAGATTGCCGGCCGCGATGTGCTGGTGGTGGAAGATATCGTCGACACGGGCTTTACGCTGCACCATGTGCGCAAAGTGCTGGAAGCGCGCGAACCGCGCCGTCTGTGTGTCTGTGCGCTGCTGGACAAACCCTCGCGCCGCGAGGTGGATATCAAGGCCACTTGGACCGGCTTTGAAATCCCCGATGAATTTGTGGTGGGTTACGGAATCGACTATGCGCAGCGCAACCGCAACCTGCCCTATATCGGCAAGGTCCGGTTTACCGAGTAAACCGCTGGGCATGTGCGGAAAGATTACGCCAGAATATCTGCCAAACGCACAACCTTTTCGATTCCTAACGGCGCATCGGCAGCGCAGGGCTCGTAGCCCATTTTGATCACCATGCGCGGGCCGTAGGTGCGAAAGCTGGCGTGCCAGCGGTGACGAAAACGGGTGTCTAACGGCAAAGACACATGACCATCGCTGATTGCACAAATCACGGCGATCTCGCCGCGCTTGATCTCGCGCACAAAGTCGTCATCGTGCAAAAGGGACGCCGCTTCGCCGATCAGATGATCATTCAGCCGCAGATCCGGCAGGGCCGCAAAGCGTGGCCAAGCGCGTTGCAGCCCTTGCGAGGCCACCAGCAGTTTGACCCCGTCCAGATCAAAGGCCGCCTCAAGGCTGGACTGTTGGCGCACAACATATTCGTCGATTTTGCGCCGCGCCGCGCCAGAGGGGCACATCATATCGCGCAGGCGCAGTTGCAGGGCGGTGCTTGGGATATCCATCCCCGCCTCCCAGCGTGAAATGGCGGGCTGGGTGACGGCCAAAAGATGCGCCAAAGCGTCTTGTTTCAGGCCCACGGCCCTGCGCCAGACCTTTAAATCCGTGGCAAAGGAGGTCGGGACCAAGGCCATAAGACAGCGCACTCCAGTTACGGGCGGGAGCGTATCTCCAATTCTGCGCCAAAGCGAAGCGACCTTTGGTGTCGAAATACGTTCTTTTGGGTGGTCTTTTGGGCCAATACAGCGGGCGGGAGCAACGCCCCCGCCCGGTTCGTTGAGGTTAGGCTTGGCCTTACTCCGCGGTCAGGCGCAGCACGGCGATGTTCTTGGACCCGTCGGTTGCGGTGGTCGTACCGGCCACAACCACCAGTTTGTCGCCTTGCAGGGCGACAGCATTGGCGGTGTCGTCGCCATCCCCCAAAGACAGGTTGACCACACCGTTTTCGGTGCCATCGTCTGCGGTGCCAAAGGTTTGGTCCAAGGCACCGTCGGCGTCATAGCGCGCAACGGCGATATTTGTGCTGGCACC
>JBAXLX010000216.1:0-6126 GCA_037134595.1 Pseudomonadota bacterium | reverse complement strand
CCCCGAGAGTATTGCGACAAAGGGCAAGGGGAAGCCGTAAGGCTTTCTTCATCATTTCATTGCAAACTGGTGTTCCGTACAGGGAGGAGTCCCGTTGGCGGCAAAGCGCAAGCCGCCTCGGCTGGGTGTGAAGCTCTCACATGGGTGTAAGAACCCCCCGGGCCGGGGCGCATCTGCTCTTGCGATTTGTGCCAATACTCCGGGGTCCGGGGCTGGCCCCGGACATTTCAGCCGCGACACCGCCCGACAAAGGGGCGCTGGCAACACAAAAGCCGGGGGCTCGATGCCCCCGGCTTTTGTTCCCTTACGCCAACATCATCAGTCTTTGGCGCGTTCTTGATAGGTCAGATCTTCCGTGTTGATCACAATCTTGGCGCCCGGCCCGATATGGGGCGGCACCAGCACGCGCAGCCCGTTGGTGCAGATCGCAGGCTTGAACGAGGACGAGGCGGTTTGGCCTTTGGTCACAGGTTCAGTCTCGGCAATCTCGACCACGGCTTTCAGCGGCAAGGTGATGGCGATCGCAACCCCTTCAAAGGTTTGCACATAGGCTTTCACGCCTTCGCCTAAAAACACCTTGCTGTCGCCCACCACATCTTCCGACACGGTGATCTGATCGTAGCTGAGCGGTTCCATAAAATGGAACCCTTCGCTGTCTTCATACAAAAAGTCATATTCGCGTTCGTCCACCGTGGCTTTTTCGACCATTTCGGTCGTGCGCCAGCGTTCTGCCACCTTCACCCCGTCTGAAATGCGGCGCATGTCGACCGAGGTGGTCGGCGTGCCCTTGCCGGGGTGGAAGTTTTCCGATTTCAGGACGACATAAAGTTTGCCTTCCAACTCGACGATATTGCCCTTGCGGAGCGAGGATGCGATGACCTTCACGTGACGGTTTCCTTGTTTGCCTGGGCCCGGTTCGCTATGGAAGGGCCGTATCGGCGCAGCCTTTACCTGTATTTTTCACAAATCGCCAGAGAGAAGCAGCATGACCCAAAAGCCTTGCCAAAAGCCTTGGTGGTCGCACCAGCGTCACGCCGACCGCAGACCCGTCCTTTTGGCCCGCGCGCGGCTGCAATCGGGCCTGCGCCGCTGGTTTGACACGCGCGATTTTCTTGAAGTTGACCCCACAGCCTTGCAAACCAGCCCCGGAAACGAGGCGCATTTGCACGGCTTTGCGACTCAAGCCATTGGCAACGACGGTTTAGCCCGCACGATGTACCTGCACACCTCGCCCGAATTTGCGATGAAAAAGCTGCTGGCCGCGGGGGAGGAGCGCATCTTTGCCCTCACCCACGTCTGGCGCAACCGCGAGCGGGGGCCTTTGCATTCGCCGGAATTTACCATGCTGGAATGGTACCGCGTGGGCGAAGACTACACCCAACTGATGCAAGATTGCACCGATCTGATGCAGCTGGCCTGCACCATTGCAGGCTCCCAAGTGCTGCGCTACCGCGACCTGACCTGCGACCCTTTCGTCGCACCCGAGCGTTTGGGCGTGGTCGAGGCCGTGGCGCGCTATGCGGGGATTGACCTTTTCGCCTCGATCCACGCCGATGGCACCACCGACCCCGCGCCGCTTGCCCGTCAGATGGTGGCCATCGGCCTGCGGGTGGCCGAGGATGACACATGGTCGGACCTGCTGTCTCGCGTGCTGGTCGCCAAGGTAGAACCCCACTTGGGCCAAGGCCGCCCCACGATCCTTGACTGTTATCCCGCCGCCGAAGCAGCCCTTGCCCGCCGGATGCCCGGCGATGCCCGCTTGGCAGAACGCTTCGAGCTTTACGCCTGCGGGGTGGAACTGGCCAACGGCTTTGGCGAACTGACCAACGCCGCCGAACAACGCCTGCGCTTTGACGCCGAGATGGACGAAAAGCAGCGCGTTTACGGCGAGCGCTACCCTTTGGACGAAGACCTGCTGGCAGCCCTGCCCTTTATGCCCGCCGCCTCTGGCATCGCTTTGGGGTTTGACCGGCTGGTCATGTTGGCCACAGGTGCGCCCAGAATTGACGATGTGATTTGGGCACCGGTGGCCTGACCGCGCGATTTCGGACAGTTTGCGCTTGCCTCCCCACATGCGAAGCCTAGGATTTCACCCATAAGGCAGCGTTCGACTGCCTGAATACATTCGGGGAGCGCGTCATGAAAAAACATCTGCTGTTATCTACCCTGCTGGTCGCGGTGGCCTTGCCCGCTTGGGCCGATAAGAACCCGCGCACGGGCGAAGAGTTGGCCGATAATCAGGCCTATACCTACCGCATGCTCGACAGCGTCAAGTCACTGGACCCGCAACTGATTTCTTCGGTGGAAGATTCCGACGTCGCGCGCGGCCTGTTTGAGGGTCTGTTCAACGAAGACGGCGACGGCAATCTGGTTCCGGCGGGGGCAGTGTCGTTTGACGTCTCAGATGACAAGCTGACCTACACCTTCCATCTGCGCCCCGAATCGAAATGGTCTGACGGCACGCCCGTGACGGCGGCGGATTATGTTTATGGCTGGCAGCGTTTGGTTGATCCGGCGCTGGCCTCGGAATACGCCTATTATCTGGAACTGGCGCAGGTGAAAAATGCCGCCGACATCACCGCTGGCAAAAAACCTGCCACCGACTTGGGCGTGAAAGCTGTCGATGATCTGACGCTTGAAGTCACGTTAGACAACCCGATCCCCTATTTCACCAAGATGTTGACCAACACCTCGACTTTTCCCGCCCCCAAGGCTGCGATTGAAAAGTTTGGCGCCGATTGGACCAAGCCGGAAAACATCGTCACCAACGGCGCTTATCTGCTGAAAGAGTTCATCGACGGCGAAAAATATGTCGAAGAAAAGAATCCCGCTTATTGGGATGCCGCCTCCGTCATCATGTCGCCCGTCACAGCCCTTGTGATCAACGACGAAGACGCCGCCCTGACCCGCTATCAGGCCGGCGAGCTGGACCGGACCGAGGTGCCCACCGGCCAATACCCCCATCTGAAGGAAGAATTCCCCGCCGAGGCGAATTCGACCCCCTATGCCTGCGCTTATGACTACATTATTAACGTGGCCGAGGGCAAAGGCAACGAAGCCCTCAAAGACGTGCGCGTGCGCAAGGCGCTGTCTTATGCCGTTGACCGCGATGTGATCGTCAACAACATCCTGCAAGGCGGCCAAACCCCCGCCTATTCATGGACCCCGCCGGCGATCAACGGCTATGTGATGCCCGACATCGACTATTCGCATTGGACCCAAGCCGAGCGGAACGACAAGGCGAAAGCCTTGCTGGCCGAAGCAGGCTATGGCCCCGACCATCCGCTGCAACTGACGCTGAATTACAACACCTCGGACGGTCACAAGAAAATCGCCGTGGCCATTCAGCAAATGTGGAAACAGACGCTGGGGGTAGAGCTGACGCCGAACAACTACGAATGGAAAGTGCACACCGATAAGCTGATTGCAGGCGATTTTGAAATGGCGCGCTATGCATGGTGCGCGGATTACAACGAGGCGTCGACCTTCCTTGATCTGTACGCCTCTTATTCCACCAACAACGATGGCAAATTTGCCAATGCCGATTACGACAAGCTGTTGAAAGATGCCAAGACCATGGCCGACCCTTCGGCCAACTACACCGCCGCAGAACAGATTTTGGCGACCGAGATGCCGATCATCCCGATTTATCACTATGCCAAGGTCGATATGGTCAAGCCTGACCTGAAAGGCTTGCCGCAGCATGATGTGATGCAGTTCTGGTACGCCAAAGACCTGTACCGCATCAAACAATGATCTCTGGCAAAGCAGGGGGCCGCAGGCGCGGCCCTCTGAAAAGGTAACCCATGCTGGTCTATATTCTGAAGCGGCTTGCCGTGGCCATTCCAACGCTTTTGGCGTTGATTGTGATTTCGTTTCTTTTGATGCACGCCGCCCCCGGTGGGCCCTTTACCCAAGAAAAGCAGCTTCCCGCAGCGGTTTTGGCGAATTTGAACGCCAAATACGGGCTGGATCAGCCGATCTGGGTGCAAATGGCGCGCTATGTCTGGGGGATTGTGGCGCATTTCGACTTTGGCCCGTCTTTTGTGTACAAAGACCGCACGGTGAACGAGATCATCGCCCAAGGTTTCCCCGTCACCCTGTCTTACGGGGCGATTGCCTTTGTTCTGGCGGTGGGGGTGGGGCTGGTCTTGGGGGTCTTGGCGGCGGTGTTCCAGAATTCTTGGCTGGATCATCTGGCGGTCGGCATCTCGATCGGGGCGCCGGTCTTGCCGAATTTTGTCATGGCCCCCATTCTGGTACTGGTCTTTACCCTGTGGCTGGGCTGGCTGCCCGGTGGCGGGTGGGAGGGGGGCGATTGGAAGCATCAGGTGATGCCCGTGATTGCCATGGCCACGGCCTATATGGCCTCGATCGCGCGGATCGTGCGGTCCTCGATGTTGGAAGTGCTGACACTGAACCACATCCGCACCGCGCGGGCCAAGGGATTGCCCACCCATAAGGTGATCTTGCGCCACGCCCTGAAACCCGCGCTTATTCCGGTGCTCAGCTACCTTGGCCCGACCTTTGTGTCGATGATCACCGGGTCTGTGGTGATTGATATGTTCTTTTCCACGGCGGGGATCGGGAAGTTCTTTGTCGATGCCGCGCTGAACCGCGATTATGCCCTGATGATGGGGGTGACCCTGCTGGTGGGGGTGCTGACCATTGTCTTTATCCTGTTGGTTGACGTGCCTTACGCATGGATCGTCCCCAAGATCCGGCTGTAACCATGGCGCTTTTGGCAATTGATATGGACGCCTTGGCCCAAAGGCTGGCGAAGCTGGACGAGGTGAAAGGCCGCTCTCTTTGGGCCGATGCGCGGGTGCGCTTTGGGCGCAATAAGGCGGCTATGGCGGGGGTGGGGTTGTTGCTGGTCTGTCTGGCCTTTGCCGCCCTAGGGCAGGCGATTTCACCCTATAGCTACGATTACATCGACTTTACCATCATGGGCCATGCCGCCGAGATGGGCGCGCCAAGTTGGGCCAAGGGCTATTACTTTGGCGTCGATGACCAAGGCCGCGATCTGTTTGCGCGCGCCGCGATGGGCACGCGAGTCTCGCTCTATGTCGGCGTGGTGGGCACGGCGATTTCGGTGCTGGTCGGCACGCTCTACGGGGCCATCGCAGGCTATGTGGGCGGGTGGATTGACGGGTTGATGATGCGGCTGGTCGATGTGCTGTTGGCCATTCCCTTTATGTTCGTGCTGATCTTGCTGTTGGTGATGTTTGGCAAATCGCTGGGCGTGTTGTTGGTGGGGATCGGCTTTCTGTCGTGGCCGTCGATGGCGCGGATCGTGCGGGGTCAAACCCTGACGCTGAAATCGCGCGAGTATATCGAGGCTGCTCAGGCCACAGGCGTTCCCGCCCTGCGCATCATCTTGCGCCATATTGTGCCCAACCTGCTGGGCATCGTCATCGTCTATGCCACATTGTTGGTGCCCGATATCATCCTGACCGAAAGCTTCATCTCTTTCCTGGGCTTGGGCGTGCAAGAGCCGCAAACCTCGCTGGGCGCGCTGATATCGGAAGGGGCCAAAACCATGCGCTATGGCACGCTGTGGCAGTTGGGCTTTCCGATGCTGTTTTTCATCATGACGATGTTTGCCTTTTACTTTATCGGAGACGGCTTGCGCGATGCGCTTGACCCGAAGGATCGCTGAATGGCCCTGCTTGCGGTTTCCAACCTAGGCGTCAGCTTTGCCACGCCAGACGGCACGGTGAATGCGGTCAATGGCGTCAGCTTCACTTTGGAAAAAGGCCAGACGCTGGGGATTGTGGGCGAAAGCGGGTCGGGCAAAAGCCAGTTGGCCTTTGCCCTGATGGGGCTTTTGGCGCGCAACGGCACGGCGCGGGGATCGGCTGTGTTCAACGGCACCGAATTGATCGGCGCGCCGCTCAAAACGCTCAACCGGCTGCGCGCCAACCACATCGCCATGGTGTTTCAAGACCCGATGACGGCGTTGAATCCCTATATGCGTGTCAGCGACCAGATGGCCGAGGGGTTGGTGCATCACAAGGGCCGGACCAAAGCCGCAGCCCTGGCCGTAGGTGCGCGGATGCTGGAGGCCGGCAAGATCCCCGATGCCAAAGCGCGCCTGCACCTGTTCCCGCACGAGTTTTCCGG
>JBAXLX010000215.1:0-6131 GCA_037134595.1 Pseudomonadota bacterium | reverse complement strand
GAAAAAGTGCGGAAGGTCCTGAAGATCGCGAAGGAGCCGATCAGCCTCGAGACGCCGATCGGCGACGAGGAAGACAGCCACCTCGGCGACTTCATCGAGGACAAGAACGCGATCATCCCGCTCGATGCCGCGATCCAATCCAATCTGCGCGAGGCGACGACGCGCGTGCTGTCGTCCCTGACGCCGCGCGAGGAGCGCGTGCTGCGCATGCGCTTCGGCATCGGCATGAACACGGACCACACGCTCGAAGAAGTGGGCCAGCAGTTCAACGTGACGCGCGAGCGCATCCGCCAGATCGAAGCCAAGGCGCTGCGCAAGCTCAAGCACCCCAGCCGAAGCCGCAAGCTGCGCAGTTTCTTGGATCAATAAACCAAAGGCACCCTGCGGGGTGCCTTGTCTTGACGCTTCTGACATCACGCGTCGGGTGGGTGCAACCCACCGCGCCCATGGTGGGTTTCACCCACCCTACGCATCAGGCAATCATAGCGCCTAGACCGCAAACGCCGGTTTATTTACCCTAACACGGTCGATCCGCCCTCCCGCGTAGGGTGGGTGCAACCCACCGCAGCAAGAGCAGGTTACACCCACCCAACTGCCGCATCCACACCAAAGGCCAACCCCATGTCCCTCCTCTCCCGCCTCTTCTCCAAACCCGCCCCCAAAGCCCCCGATCCCATCCTGCACAAAGACTGCCGCATCTTTGCCCAGCCTGTCGCGGCATCGGGCGGCTACCGTGTGGCCGCGCGGATCGAGATAGACTTGGGCTGCCAGACCAAGACCCATCTCCTGCAGCGCGCCGATACCTGCAGTTCTTTGCAAGAGGCCACTGACCTGTCTGTTGCCAAGGCCAAGCAAGCGATTGACCAGTTGGGCGCAGCACTCTTTGCCTAACCCATAGACGCGGCCCCTCGCATGGCCTAAGCCCATCCGATGCCCAAACTGGAGCTTGCCATGACCGACCCTGACCCCGCCGTCACCCCCCTGACCGAGCAACGTGCCCGCGCTGCCATCCGCATTGTGGCGCAGGCCGTTCAGGCGGGCGAACTGGCTGTCAGCTACGGAGAACTCGCCCGCCGCTTGGGCATGTCAAAGGTGAACGGGCAGGGGTTGAATGCCTATCTGGTCCAAGCCGCCGCCATCTGCGCCGAACACGGCCTGCCCAACATCGGGGCCATGGTCGCCTCGCAAGACAGTCTGGCCGCAGGCACCCCAATGCCCGCCGAAGGGACTTTATCCGACAGCTTTTTCACCAAGACCGGCCTGTCGCGGGGCGATGTTCCCGCCGAACAGGCCCGCCTGCGCGCGGTGGACTGGGCCGTGGCCCTCACTGGGCTGGGCGACTGACCTGAGTCCATTCCGCCACAGGTGCACCGCTATATCTAGCGGGCGCATATTCCCCCTAGCCTAAAGCTGTGCTCTGCCCCTATACTTATCCACAAGAGGCGGGCATACCGCGACAACGTCCTTTGGCAGGTCACAACAAAAAGGTGCAAGCCCATGCGCTGCCCATTCTGCGGCAATATTGACACGCAAGTCAAAGACTCCCGTCCGGCCGAAGACCATGTCTCGATCCGGCGCAGGCGGTTTTGTCAGGCTTGTGGTGGTCGGTTCACCACTTACGAGCGCGTGCAATTGCGCGATCTGGTGGTGATCAAATCCTCCGGCAAGCGTGAGGATTTTGACCGTTCCAAGCTGGAACGCTCGATCCGCATCGCCATGCAAAAGCGCCCGATCGAGCCGGAGCGGATTGACCAGATGATCTCGGGGATCGTGCGGCGCTTGGAAAGCTTGGGCGATACCGACATTCCGTCTAAAACCATCGGTGAGATTGTGATGGAAAGCCTCGCACGGATCGACACGGTCGCCTATGTGCGCTTTGCCAGCGTTTACAAGAACTTCCAAGCGGCGGATGATTTTGACCGCTTTGTGTCGGAACTGCGCCCGATCCCCGGCGCGGATGACTGACATCGACCATATGGCCCATGCCTTGCGCCTTGGCGCGCGGGGCTTGGGGGGCACTTGGCCCAATCCGGCGGTGGGCTGTGTGCTTGTCAACGGCACGGTTGTCGGGCGGGGCTGGACCCAACCGGGCGGTCGTCCCCATGCCGAGGCTATGGCTTTGGCACAGGCGGGTCAGGCGGCACGGGGCGCTACGGCCTATGTCACGCTGGAACCCTGTGCGCATCACGGCAAAACCCCGCCTTGCGCCCAAGCCCTGATCGACGCGGGCGTGGCGCGCGTTGTCACCGCGCTGACCGATCCTGACCCGCGTGTTGCGGGGCGTGGCCATGCCATGCTGCGGGCAGCTGGCATCGCCGTGACCGAGGGCGTTCTGGAACCCGCCGCACGCGACGCAAATGCAGGCTTTCTCACGCGCGTCACCCAAGGCTTGCCGCTTGTCACGCTCAAAATGGCCGCCACTTTGGATGGCCGCACCGCCACAGCCCATGGCGAAAGCCGCTGGATCACCGGGGCACAGGCGCGCCGCGGGGTTCATGCCCTGCGCCTGTCCCATGACGCGGTGCTGGTCGGGTCCGGTACGGCGCGGGCGGATGATCCTGATCTAAGCGTGCGCGATATGGGGCCCACGCGCCAACCTGTGCGCATCGTGATCGACGCGGCACTTTCCCATGCGCCTGACAGCAAACTTGGCAGAACCGCGCAGATCTCCCCCGTCTGGATGCTGCACGGCCCTGCGGCATCCGATGCGGCCCGCCAAGCTTGGGCCGCCACGGGCGCGCGGTTGATCGCCTTGCCCGCCGCCCCCCACATCGCTGCCCGCGCCGCTTTGCAGACGCTTGCGGCAGAGGGGATCACCCGTGTGTTGTGCGAAGGCGGGGCCACGCTTGCAGCCCTTTTGGTGGCAGATGATCTGGTAGACCGCGTGGTCCTGCACACCGCCGGCGCCTTGATCGGGGCCGAGGGGTCGCCGGTTTTCGGCCCCTTGCACCTGAGCCACCTATCCGACGCCACAAGATGGCAACGCCTGTCGCTGCGCGCCTTGGGCGGCGATGTGGAAACCGTCTGGCAACGCCTACCCGCCTAAGCCGCCCCTTGTTCTGCTTGCCCATTTACGCCATCGTGGCGCAAACAGGGGGGCTTCATGCATATTCTTATCTTGGGCGCTGCGGGCATGATTGGCCGCAAATTGGCGCAATCTTTGTCAGCGGACGGCCACCGCCTGACGCTGGCCGATGTGGTGCCACCGCCGGTCTTGCCCAATGCCACCGGCCTGACGCTGGACCTGACCGCCGCCGCTGCCCCCAGCCTGATCGCAGGGCGGCCCGATGCCATCATCCACCTTGCGGCGATTGTGTCGGGAGAGGCCGAGGCCGATTTTGACAAGGGCTATGCCACCAACCTCGATTCCACCCGCGCCCTGCTGGAAGCCATTCGCGCCACACCGGGATATGTGCCCAAGGTGATCTTTGCCTCCTCTATCGCCGTCTTTGGGGCACCCTTTCCAGCCAAGATCCCCGACGACTTCTTCACCACGCCGCGCACCTCTTATGGCACGCAAAAGGCCATCACCGAGCTGCTGATTTCCGATTACACACGGCGGGGGTTCATCGACGGTATCTCGATCCGCCTGCCCACGATCTGCGTGCGCCCCGGCTTGCCCAACAAAGCCGCTTCGGGCTTTTTCTCCAACATCATCCGAGAGCCTTTGGCGGGCAAACCCGCGATCCTGCCCGTGTCGGACACGGTGCGCCACTGGTTCGCCAGCCCCGGTGCTGCGGTAGGCTTTTTCCGCCACGCGCTGACGCTGGATTTGGCGCTTCTGGGCGACCGCCGCGCGCTGTCAATGCCCGGCCTGTCGGCCACCGTGGCCGAAGAAATCGAAGCGCTGCGCCGCGTGGCGGGGCAAAAGGCTGTCGATCTGATCAGCCATGTTCCTGATGAAACCATCGCCCGCATCGTGGCCACATGGGCTTGTGACTTTGACACCGCCCGCGCGCATGCTTTGGGCTTTGTCGCTGAAACCAGCTTCGATGCGATCGTCGCAGCCCATTTGAAAGGCATCTGATGGCACGCCCATCCCATCCCACAGCCCTTGTCACCGGCGGCAATCGCGGCATTGGCTATGAAATCGCCCGCGGGCTGATCGCCCAAGGGGTCGCCGTCACCATCGGCGCAAGGTCCGAAGACGAAGGGCGCGCCGCCGCCGAGACTTTGGGCTGCCGCTTCACCAAGATCGATCTTCTCAACCCTGACAGCTATTTTGACTCTTACGCCAAATCGGGCGGCTGGGATATTTTGGTCAACAATGCAGGCATTTTGAAAGATGTCTCGCTGCTTGACAAAGGGTCAGACTTTGACGAGGCGATGGAGGTTATGGTGGCCGCCCCGCTGGATCTGATCCGCCTGAACACCCCGCATTGGCGGCGCACGGGGTGGGGGCGGATTGTCAACCTGTCCTCCAGCCTTGGCGCGCATGAACGCGGGCTGCAAGGGCCGGGGGCCTATTCGGTGGCCAAAGCCTCGCTCAACGCGCTGACGCGGGTGTTGGTGCGCGATCTGCCGGCGGGGGTGAAGATCAATTGCTGCGATCCGGGCTGGGTCGCCACGCGCATGGGCGGCCCCACCGCCCCTGTGACGGTGGAAGAGGGGGCCGACACGCCGCTGTGGTTGGCGCTGTTGCCCGACGATGGCCCGACGGGGGGATTTTTCCGCAAGCGCGAGGTGGCGGCGTGGTAAGGACGGGGGCCAGCCCCCCATGTCTGCCAAAAAGAGCGGGGGGCCAGCCCCCCGCACCCCCCGGAGTATTTGTGCCTCGGTGAAGGGGAGGGGTTAGTGTTCGACCGGAACGGAATAGAGGATGAAATCCGATTTCGGGCGATAGGTGTCATATAATCTGCGGCCCGCATAGTTGAACTCTTGCGTCAGCCAGCGCACGTTGGTGAAGCCCTGCGCTTTGGCAAAGCGGATCACATGGTCAATCATCGCCCGCCCGATGCCTGCGCCGCGCTGATCGGGGCGGACGTACAGGTCTGACAGGTAGACGACCTTTGCGCCGGAAAGCGAGCGGTGCATCAGTTGGTACTGGCACAGGCCCACCACTTTGCCGTCTTGCAGGGCGAGGTCGGCCCAAAAGTCCTCGTCGGAGAAAATCCACTCCCACGTTGCTTGCTTGCCTTCGGCTGTGGTGGTGGTTTTGTAAAAGGCGGCGTAGGCGTCAAATAACTCTTCCCAGACGGCGCGGTCAGAGGTGTTGAGCGGGCGAATTTCGATGGGCATGGCGGACTCCGGATTTTGGCGCAACCCTCGCCCTCGCGGCATCCCGCGTCAAGCCTTGCAGATGGCCCCCGCCTTCAGGCATGGTCGCCGCTGCACACAGGGGGGCGGGGATGATTCCAGTCATTGGCTATAAAGGGCACAAGGTGGCCGTCTTGGGCCTTGGCAGGTCGGGCCTTGCCACCGCCGCCGCCCTGACAGCGGGTGGGGCAGAGCCGCTCTTGTGGGACGACTCGGCCGAGGCCCGCACCAAGGCCGAGGCTGAGGGCCTTGCCCTGACAGACCTTTCCCGCGCCGCAGCCTTTGACGGCGTGGCTGCCCTGATCACCAGCCCCGGCATCCCCCACCTGTACCCCGCCCCACACCCGATCCTTGCCCGCGCGATGGAGGCGGGGATACCCGTCGATAACGACATCGGCCTGTTTTTCCGCAGCTATGCCACATCCGACTGGGACAATTTCGAAACCGCCCCCCGCGTGATCTGTGTGACGGGATCGAACGGCAAATCGACCACCACCGCTCTGATCCACCATATCTTGCAAGACTGCGGCCGCCCCACCCAGATGGGCGGCAATATCGGGCGCGGCGCTTTGGACCTAGACCCTGCATCTGACGGCGAAGTGGTCGTGCTGGAACTGTCGTCTTATCAAACCGACCTTGCCCGTTGCCTGACCCCCGATGTGGCGATCTTCACCAACCTGTCGGCGGATCATCTGGATCGTCACAACGGCATGGGCGGCTATTTCGCCGCCAAACGCCGCCTGTTTGCCGAAGGCGGCCCTGACCGCGCCATTATCGGCGTGGACGAGGCCGAGGGCCGCTATCTGGCCAACCAAATGGCCGAAGGGGCGGGGGATGATCGCGTGATCCGCATCTCGTCAGGCCAAAAGCTGGAT
>JBAXLX010000214.1:0-6136 GCA_037134595.1 Pseudomonadota bacterium | reverse complement strand
CACGCGCGGCGTGGACATCGGGGCGATTGAATTCATCCACAAACAAATCGTCGCCCTGCGCGATGCAGGCAAAGCCGTGCTGCTGGTCTCGGTCGAATTGGACGAGATCATGAGCCTGTCTGACCGCATTTTGGTGATGTTTGACGGCAAGATCATGGGCGAGCGTGACCCTGAAACCACCAACGAACGCGATTTGGGCCTGTTGATGGCCGGAATGACCGGCAGCGACCCTGTGAAGAAAGAGGCCTAGGATGGACAAGTTGCCCCGCTGGGCCGATGTGGTCTTGGTGCCGCTGATCTGCCTGATCATCGCCTTTGCCTTCTGCGGCATTCTGATCGCCGCCATCGGCCAAAGCCCGTTGCAGGCGATCTGGATCATGATTGACGGGTCGTTCGGGTCAACCAACGGCTTGGGTTATACGCTGTATTACGCCACGAACTTCATCTTTACTGGCTTGGCCGTGTCGATCGCCTTTCAGGCCAGCCTGTTCAACATCGGCGGCGAGGGGCAGGCGACCTTGGGCGGCTTGGGCGTGGCGCTGTCGTGCCTGCTGATCCCTTGGCCGCATTGGTCGCTGGCGCTGTTGGGTTCGCTTGCGGCGGGGGCGGCTTTTGGCGCGGCTTGGGGCCTTTTGCCCGCATGGCTGCAAGCCAAGCGGGGCAGTCATATCGTCATCACCACGATGATGTTCAACTTCATCGCCTATGCCTTGATGAACTATGTGCTGGTCAACCTGCTGCGCCCGATGGGCAGCATGGATCCGGCCTCTGCCCGGTTCGATAAGGCGTATAACCTGCCCAAACTGGGCGATATTCTGGGGCTGGTGGGGATACCGTTTTCTTCGAAGAACCCCGCCAATATTACGTTTCTGATTGCCATTGCCTTGGCGGTGGGGGTTTGGGCGCTGTTGTGGCACACGCGGTTGGGCTATGCCCTGCGCGCCTTTGGCAAGCAGGAAAAGGCAGCCCTTTATGCGGGCATTGATCCGGTCAAGATCACGATCTACGCCTTGCTGCTGTCGGGCGGGATATCTGGGCTGATGGCGGTGAATGCCGTGCAGGGGGCGGCCCACCGCTTGGTTCTGAACTCGGTCGAGGGGGCGGGGTTTATCGGGATCGCGGTCCCCTTGATGGGGCGCAACCATCCCTTTGGCATCGTGCTCGCCTCGATCTTGTTTGGGTTTTTGTATGAAGGCGGATCGCAGCTAGCCATGGGCACCACCATCCCGCGGGAGGTGATTACCGTGCTACAAGCCTTGGTCATCCTGTTCACCGGCGCTTTGCCCTATATGGTGCAAAAACCGCTGGAGCATCTGTTTGCCAAGCGCGGGGGGGCCAAGTGATGGATCTGGCGAGTTTCCTGCAAATTCTGGATTCGACCATCCGGCTGGCCACGCCCTTGCTGTTTGCCTGTCTGGCGGGGCTGTATTCCGAACGCGCCGGCGTGTTTGACATTGGGCTAGAAGGCAAAATGCTGGTCGCGGCCTTTGCGGCGGCGGCGGCAAGCTATGCCACGGGCAGCGTTTGGGTGGGGGTGCTGGCGGGCATTGGCGCATCGTGCCTGTTTGCGGCGATCCACGGGCTGGCGAGCATCACCTTTCGCGGCAATCAGTTGATTTCGGGCGTGGCGGTGAATTTCCTCGCCTCGGGCCTGACGGTGGTGTTGGGGGCAAGCTGGTTTCAACTGGGCGGGCAGACGCCAGCCTTGGTGGACGGGATGCGCTTTGCCGAGATCATCTTTCCCTTCGCCGCTCCGCCCAGCGAAACCGGCGATTTGGGGCTGGTTGGCGGGATATACAGCCATGTCCTGTCGGGCCATTCGATCTTGGTCTATGTCGCCTTGGCCTGCGTGCCGCTGACATGGTGGGTGCTATACCGCACCCGCTTTGGCCTGCGCCTGCGGGCGGTGGGCGAAAACCCTGCGGCGGTGGATACGGCGGGTGTGTCGGTGGCGGGCCTGCGCTATGCGGCGGTGGGGATTACGGGGGTTCTGTGCGGGCTGGCGGGGGCCTATATGTCGATGGGCCTGTCGGCTGGGTTCTTGCGCGAGATGACAGCAGGGCGCGGCTATATCGCACTGGCCGCCCTGATCTTTGCCAAATGGCGGCCGTGGTATGCGTTGATGGCCTGCCTGCTGTTTGGCCTGCTGGATGCCATCGCCATCCGGTTTCAAAACATTGACATCGGCGTGCTGGTCATTCCGGTGCAGTTCACCCAAGCCCTGCCCTATATCCTGACCGTGATCATTCTGGCAGGCTTTGTCGGCAAGGCCATACCGCCGCGTGCCGGAGGCGAGGCCTACGTCAAAGAGCGGTGAAAGCAAGCGGGCCTATGCGCTGAGAAGGTGCCTTTTTTTGTGATCCTGACCCCTCTCGACCAGCCCCTAAACACCCCCAAAAGACGACCGTTTTATGCGTGATTTCCCTAAGGATTTGAGGGACATGTGCGACTTTTTGGCCCCATTTTACCTTCAATTTCACGCTTTGCCAAAAACTTGGCCGGAAGCGTTTGACTTGGGGTCAAAAGCCGCGCAAGCCTGATGCAAAGAGGCGCGCCGGTTTCGGCACAAACCCCACAGGCACGATGCAATTGTACCTTCCCATCGCCGAAGTCTCGGTGAACGCCTTTGTCCTTTTGGGCCTCGGCGGGTTGATCGGCTTTTTGTCGGGCATGTTTGGCGTGGGCGGCGGGTTTTTGATCACGCCTTTGCTGATGATGATCGGCGTGCCCCCCGGTGTTGCGGTGGCGACGGGGGCCAATCAGGTTGTGGCCTCGTCGATCTCGGGCGCTTTGGCGCAGTTCAAGCGGCGCGCGGTCGATCTGCCGATGGGCGCGGTGTTGACGGGCGGTGGTTTGGCGGGGTCGACGCTGGGTGGCTATGTTTTTGACCTGATGAGCAGGCTTGGCCAGACCGATGTCTTTGTGCAACTGTCTTATGTGCTGTTCTTGGGGTTCATCGGCACGATGATGCTGGTGGAAAGCGTCAATTCTTTGCGCCGCACGGGCAAGGCACAGATCAAGCGGTCGCATGTGCATTCTTGGGTGCACAAGATGCCGTTCAAGATGAAATTCCGCGCCTCTGGCCTGTATATCTCGGTCATCCCGCCGTTGCTGGTGGGGGCAGCGGTGGGTTTTTTGTCGGCGATCATGGGGGTGGGTGGCGGCTTTGTGATGGTGCCCGCGATGATCTACCTGTTGGGGATGCCCACAAAGGTTGTGGTCGGCACCAGCCTGTTTCAGATCACCTTTGTCACGGGATATACCACGCTGGTTCATGCCGTAACCCACCACACCGTGGATATGATGCTGGCGCTTTTGCTGATCATCGGCGGGGTGATTGGCGCGCAGATCGGCGCGCGGGTCGGCGTGGGGTTAAAGGCGGAACAGTTGCGGATATTGCTGTCGCTTCTGGTGCTGGCAGTCGCGGTCAAGATCGGCTTTGACCTGCTGCTGACGCCTGCGGAACTGTACTCGGTCACGCGGGTGGCGTCATGAAGGGCTGGCTTTTGGCTTTGTGCCTGATGGCGCTTCCCGTGCAGGGCGAAGAGATCGTCTCGGGCGTCAGCCAATCGGGCGTGTCGATCACCACCAATTTCGACGGGGCCTCGATTCTGGTCTACGGGGCGGCACTGCGCGATGCGCCAGCCCCCGCTTGGCCCCTGATGGAGGTGATCATCACGGTCGAGGGACCATCTACCCCCTTGGTGATCCGCAAGAAAGACCATGTGGCAGGCATCTGGCTGAACCGCGGATCGGTCAAGATCACGGCCGCGCCCAGCTTTTATGCCGTGGCCTCGACCAAGGCCGTGGGCGATATTTTGCTGCCTGCAGAAGATGCGAAATACCACATCACCATTCCCCAAACGATTGACGCCGCAGCTGCCCCCAGTGCCGACCAAACCCCCTATATCGAGGCGTTGCAACGCATCCGCCAAGCCTCGGGTTCCTTCGTGCTGGCCCCTGACAGCGTGCTCTTGCTGCGCCAAGCGTTGTTTCGCACCGATATCAGCTTGCCCGCCAATCTGGTCGAAGGCCCCTATAAGGTGCGCATTTTCCTGACGCGCGGCGGCGAAGTGGTCGATCTGCAAGAAAACCAGATCGACGTGCAAAAAGCCGGTGTTGAGCGGACGTTGTACCGGCTGGCGATGGAGCAGCCGCTGCTCTACGGGATGCTGTCTTTGCTGATGGCCATGGTGGCAGGCTGGGGCGCGCAAGAATTGTTCAAGCGGCTGCGGATTTAAGCCTTAGGGTTCCGGCATCAAGAAATGCGCGCTGGCTTGGGCAAAGGGCTTGGCGCGGTTGTCTTGCCACGCCTCCACCTGCACCGTGGCAAAGCGCCGACCCCGGCGCGTTACAGTCGCGCGGGCATAGGCATCGCGCGGCAGGCCAGAGCGCAGGTAATCGACCGTAAAGGTAATGGTCTTGGGCAGGGCGGGAAAGGTCTCGGCGGCGGGGTCAATGCGGCCTTCCTCCATATCCTGCCATTGGCTGGACCATGCCAGTTCGATGATCGCCGCCACCTCTAAAAACGCCGCTGTCGCCCCGCCGTGCAACGCAGGGATCGCCGGATTGCCGATCAAGGACGGGTGAAAGGGCAACACGGCGGTCAATTCATCGCCGCGCCGGTCAAACCGCGCACCGAGAAAGCCAATATAGGGCACACCTGCCACCAAACGGGCCAGCGCCGCCTCTCGGCGGGATTTGACAACCTCGACCGGTTCGGGGGGTTTGCGGGTCATGCGGGCGGCCTTTCCAGCGTGAAGGTGCCCGTGCCCATGGCAACGGGGCGGCTTTCGTCGGCGTCGGTGGCCGTGACGCGCACAAAGGCCACGGTGCGGGTGACATGGTGGCAAACCGCCCGCGCGGTGATGGCCTGACCAGGGGTGGCCGGGCGCATGTAATCGATGCGCAGGTCCAGCGTGGCCGTGGCGGCAGGGGCCGACGGGTGGCACATGACCGCCGCCCCCGAGGCCGTATCCATCAGCGCCGAGATAGCGCCGCCATGCAAAACACCCGTGGCCGGATCACCGATCAGGCGCGGATCATAAGGCATGGTGATGGTGGCCTGTCCGGCAGACATCTCAGCCACGATCATGCCAAGGCTTTGCGCATGAGGCAGCGATTGCATCACAGCTTGGGCTTGGGTCACTCTATCACTCATCTGGCTCTCCTCGCCCCCATTGTGGACTGTCAAGGCGCAGGTGCAAGGGGGCTTGGCCCTTTTGTCTTGGCCCGCAGACAGGCTGTCTGTAAACGAGGTTGCGCCTTGCCTTAACGGCGGACGCCTCCGGCGGGGGAGTATTTGCGCCAAGATGAAAGGGCAAGGTCCACCCCACCCTGAGGCTCCGTTTTGGCTATCCGGCATGTCAGAGTGGGGCTTCACCTCGGGCGGTCATCGGCTCTCCAGCCTGTACCGCGTCATGAGTTTGGCAGGTTAACGTTAATGGGCGGTTAATTCATCTTGGTCTAAATACTCAAAAGTGCGATGGCGGATCAGAAGTCTGTGCCGCACCCTCATCGCGGGGTTGTGGCAGGAGCGAGAAGACGGATAGCCTAACAGCAGTTTTAGCATAGGAACTTTGCCATGACCGAGGCCTTCCTCTACGACGCAATCCGCAGCCCGCGCGGGCGGGGGCGGGCGGATGGCAGTTTGAACGAGGTGACGGCGGTGGCCCTGTCGGCACAGATGCTGGATGCCTTGGCCACGCGCAACGGGCTAAGCGGCCACGCGGTCGAGGATGTGATTTGGGGCAATGTGACCCAAGTGGGCGAGCAGGGCGGCTGTCTGGCACGTTCGGCCGTTTTGGCCTCATCCCTTGATCAGGCGATCCCCGGCCTGTCGATCAACCGCTTTTGCGCCAGCGGGCTAGAGGCTGTGAACCTTGCCGCCAACCAAGTGCGGGGCGGCGCGGGGCATGGCTATATCGCCGGCGGGGTCGAGATGATGAGCCGCGTGCCGATGAGTTCGGACGGGGCCGCCATTGCCGTTGACCCCAGCCTTGCCATGGGCACGGGCTTTGTGCCGCAGGGCATTTCGGCGGACCTGATCGCCACCGAATACGGCTTTACCCGCGCACAGGCTGATGCCTTGGCCATGGAAAGCCAGCGCCGCGCCGCCCTTGCTTGGGCCGAAGGG